>JAGCSS010000253.1 GCA_017964055.1 Lachnospiraceae bacterium | reverse complement strand
CATGCAACTGCAACGGACAGCTTTTTCTGTTCCTCACCGTAACCTCGTGTTTTTCTAAGCTTTCGCGGTATTGCTCTTGCCAGGTCACAGGGCCGCCGCCATTCGGCGTCCATGCCTCATGACGGCTAAAAATACATCCGTGTATTTTTGCCCTTGAGACCGGACGAAAGCTAAGAAAAACTACGACGTTACTTTACGGAACGGAAAAACCTGCCTGCAGGCATGCACCCTGTCGACTGTTACAAGCGTGAAAAAGCTACGCCACACCCGAGCCGCCGCACCGGAAAAAAGGGCCGTCACATGCGATGACCGGCCTGTATGTGCAGCAATTGTCCGACACGCTCGATAAATTAGCGGTATTAAAACGAAAAATTTTTTGCAAAAAAAACCTTCCCTGCTGATAATATATATAGAGTGGTAATGATTACCTTATACGCAGTATAACAAAGGCACCAAGTTCGATGCCTCGAAGATCGAGGTAACGGCTGACAAATTCAAGCTCAACGGACTTCCTTATGGAGTCTTTTTTTATTGGCTGTTGTGACAGAGTGCAGGTAGGTGCGGCAGCGGCGCGGGCGTGGCGGCGCTTTTTCACGCTCGGGGAAGTCGGATAAGTGCATGCCTGCCGGACGGCTTTTTTGACTCCGTAAAGTAACGTCGTAGTTTTTCTTGGCTTTCGCCGGGGCACAAGGGCAAAAATACACGGATGTATTTTTAGCCGTCATGAGGCATGGACGCCGAATGGCGGCGGCCCTGTGACTTGGCAAGAGCAATACCGCGAAAGCATAGAAAAACACGAGGTTACGGTGAGGAGCAAAAAAACTGTCCGTTGCAGCTGCATGCACATATGTAATTGTCCCGCGTGAAAAAGCGGGGGCTGCCGCACCGGCACAAAACTTGGCGGAAAGAGAAAAAGAAGGAATAAAAAGTTACAAACAGTGAAAACGGACATGAATAAGATGGAAATCTGACACACTTTTGAAAAATACGCGCGGTATCATACCCCTACAAGAGAAATGCGGTGATTAATTTATCGAACAAGTGTTAACTCTTATTAAAGAAATGCCGATAAACATACTGATAAGGGCGTACTGTACTCTTACGGGAGGTTTTGCTTATGAAGAAAACTATACTTAAAGCGTTTGCGTTGATCGCAGCTGTGGCTCTGCTGATCGGCGGTCTTGAACCGCTGGGCAATGACGGGTCATGGCTTAATAAGCTTGCTTTTAAGCCTGAAAAGGTCGAAGCGGCCACGTCGGCGTACAGCTTTATGTACAACGGTACCACGTACAATGACGGTGCCGAGATCCTGTACAACGACTATAAGGACGGTCTGAATACCATTCAGATCATCTTAAAGTGCGATGACGGTATCCCTTCGGGTACGGCGATCACCTGGACCGCCTCCAACGACAACATTATTGCTATCGCGACGCAGAATGACGACGCCTGCAGCGTTACGCTCGAGATCAAGTCTCCCGGATACTCCGGTCTGGCTGTTTCGCTGAAGATCAACGGTATCGTTTATGCATCGATAGCTTACTGTATCATCCATGTTCCGCTGCAGTGGACCGATGACGATACGAAGAACCCCAACATCCTTGCTTCCCCGTCCAAGCCTTACGGCCTCATGATAGCGCAGAACGGCGAGAGTTACGACAACGCCAGGGATGTCCGGACGCTTCAGCTGTACACATCGGATTCGGCGGATCATCCGAATCAGTATACATTCCTTCGTAAGATCAGATTCGTCCAGTACGGCTTTGCGCCTGGGACGGCGTCCAATTACAGCACCGCGTATGTTCCGAGTAATATCAACCCGGAGCATCTGACAGAGTCGGTTGCTGCCGTTTCCTGGGAGTCGAGCGATACCACGGTAGTTGATGTCGACTCGGTAACCGGTGTGATCACGGCAGTGAATTCGGGTTTCGCCCGGATCACGGTTACCACCGATACCGTAAATGAAGCCACGAAGCAGAGCGAATCGCTCTCGTTCAATGTAGTTGTTGTTCCCGAGGCGTATGTCGTTAATTACACGACAGATATGCTGACGAAGTTTACGGTTACTCCGAACGCCAACGACAGAGAGATCATAGTGCAGTCGAACGCGAAGTTTGCGTCATCGCTTGACTGGAAGCTCTATCAGGGCGACAACGCCACCGCTTCCAAGGAAGTGACCAAGACCTACGGCGCGAATATGGATATCAGCACCTCGACCGGTCGTGTTGTTCTGAACGATCTTCCCGCAGGTGTTTACTATCTGACAGCGATCCCCGTAAAGGACGCTACCGCGAGCCATGTACTGGCAACTTATGACGTTACCGCCGCGAATATCCAGTATCTGGGCATTATCCTGGTGGTACCCGTCAGATTCCCTACGGACACGCTGATACTGAACTATTATAATGCCAATGTTTACGATTCCTACGACCTGCTCGGAGATTCGAACCTGCTGTCGGGATCGTTCAGATTTACATCGACCGATACGACGGTGGCAAAGGTCGGCTCGACCGACGGCGTTGTCGAGGCGACGGGCATCGGCAAGTGTAATGTCATAATAAATGTTACCGACAATAAGGTCATCAACAAGCTGTTCGGCAATTATGCCGCTTCAGCGGGCGCGATAGAGTTCAATACCGGCGGCTATCATATCGATGTTACGGTTGTTAACGGTGTTGCCATAAGCAATACTTCGGAGACGCTGCCTGTGGGCGCGAACCTGCAGCTGTATCTGACGTCGCCGAACCCGTATGAGGGCGATATAACCTGGAAGTCGAGCGATACTTCGATAGTCACTGTCGATGAGAACGGTCTGGTTACCGCTGTTAAGCCCGGTGATGCCACCGTTACGGTCAGGATAAAGGTCGGCGGCGTTACCAAACAGGCCAAATGTAAGATCAAGGTTGTGGCGGCGGTCGCTGAGATCACGCTTACCTCGAAATATGATTATGTTCTCGTCGGAGACAATCTGACGATCTCTGCTACAGTTTCGCCCAAGTTGGCAGGCAGCACCCTTGTATGGTCGGTATCGGATACTTCGGTAGCGTCGATCGCAGATACTTCGGATCTGTCCATGACCATCACGGGCGTTAAGGAAGGCACGATAGTTGTTTCCGCGGTCAATAAGGAAAACGCGATCGTGGCGACAAAGATCATAAAGGTTATTCAGGAGATCACAAAGCTGACGCTTTCGGATACCGACGTTACGCTTTCTCTGGGAACGGGCTTCTATCAGCTCTACGCTTACTGTGAGCCCGAGCTTCCCGAGTCGCAGTCGCTGCAGTGGTCTTCCTCGAACAAAAAGGTAGTTACCGTCGATCAGAACGGTAAGGTCACACTGGTTAAGCCCGGCAGCGCGGTTATCACCGTAGTTACCGAGAACGGACTTATAGCTCAGTGTAATTTCACGGTACTGCAGGGCATCACCGGCATTACCTTCGACCAGACCGAGATCACGCTCTACACAGGCGATAAGGAAAGACTGACCTACGTCATCAAACCCGCCAACGCCAGCAACGTGACACTCAACTGGACCACTCTCGACAACAAGATCGCTACCGTTGATTCTTCAGGCTTCGTTACCGCGAAGAACGTCGGTACCACAGTCGTTATCGCAAAGGCTACGGACGGTTCCGGAGTCGAGGCGATGGTCAAGGTCAACGTACTGCAGAATGCTACCGCGATCAAGGTCGATGTTACCGACCTGACGCTTAATGTCGGCGATACATATACGCTGGAGGTTTCACTCACGCCCACGACTTCGTCGAGCACCGTTTCCTACGAGAGCAGCAATACAAAGGTTGCCACCGTAGGCAAAAAGGGCAAGATCACGGCGAAGGCACGCGGCAACTGCGTAGTGCTCGTTAAGACAAACAACGGTCTCACCGCTTATGTAAATGTTACGGTAAACCAGCAGGTTACCGGCATTTCGCTCAACGAATCGGCGATGACCATTTATGTGGATGAAGAGGTTGAACTCGAAGCCACGCTCACTCCGAAGAATGTTTCGGATACCGAGATCATCTGGGCTTCGACAAATACAAAGGCTGCGACCGTTGACAAGAACGGCGTCGTAAAGGGTATCAGCAACGGTACCACGCTGATCACCGCGACTGCGGCCGATGATACCGACGGAACTCTGATGGCATACTGCCTGGTAACCGTTATCGAGTATGTTACCGAGGTAAAGATCCAGGAAGAGGCGAGCGTCGGCGTAGGCAAGAAGCTCAAGCTCGAGGCTACGGTTTCGGGTGAGACTGCTACCAATAAGAATGTTACCTGGAGCAGCTCGGATACGAGCATCGCGACGGTTAACTCGAAGGGCGTTGTAAAGGGCGTCAAGGTCGGCACCTGTATGATCACGGTTACGGCCGTTGACGGCAGCGGAGAGTCCGCGGAATGCGAACTGACCGTATTTAAGGCGACGGAGAGCATCGAGATCGATCCTACGATGAGCTATCTCGAGATGGTAGTCGGAGATCAGAGAACGGTACTTTACGATATGACACCCGGCGATGCATCCAACGTTCCCGTTTGGACATCCTCCGATCCTTCGATCGCGATGGTTAACTCAAAGGGCACGATCACCGCGCTGAAGGCGGGAACCACGACCGTCATCGCTTCAGCACCCGACGATCCCACGATCACCGGCACTGTTGTGGTTAAGGTGATCAACCCTGTAAATGCTACGAACATCACATTTGACCAGTATGAGCTCGTACTGATACCCGGTGAGACACATCAGGTAGTAGCGTCGTTCTCACCCGGCAATATCACCGAGAGCTACAGCTGGAGCACCGATAATCCGAATGTTGCGACCGTAGATTCGAACGGCAGGATCATAGCGAACAGAGTCGGAACCGCGAACATCACGCTGATGACGAAGAATTCCGGCAAGAAGCAGACCGTTGCGGTCTATGTCGTAGGACTTTCCGAGACCAACGTGACCCTGTACCAGTACGAAGAACTGCTGCTCGACCTGCAGCTCGACGGAGCCGCCGCCAACAAGCTGACGGTTCGCTGGGGTACCGGAAACCAGAGCATCGCGGTTATGAACAACGGACACGTTACCGCCAAGGCTACGGGTACCACGCAGGTTTATGTAGTCGTTAACGGACGAAAGCTCTACTGCACGGTAAAGGTAATCAAGAACTTAAAGAGATAATGATATTATGGAGCGGGGCTGCCTTGGCAGCCCCGCTTTTTTGTGCGATAAGCGAATGCCCCGGTGTAAGTCTTGCCCGATCTTAAAAATACAGTTGACAAAGAAAAATGGTTAATATATAGTTAACGTGGTTAATCGCTTAAGTAAACAGGCAAAAAAAGGAGGGGCAAAACACCCTCCCTGTTGATATTTTGCCGGAAAGGCGATTACTATGATCAGGAAAATAATCTGCATGTGCCTTGCGGTTGTGACGGTCCTTGCGACCATGACGGCCTGCGGCTCATCCGAAAAGAAAGCGTCCGAAGAGATTCCCGGGGCGGCTCCCGCATGGACAAAGGACGCGGTGATATATGAAGTTAATATGCGGCAGTATTCCGCATCAGGTCTTTTCACCGATTTCGAAAAGCATCTCGATGAACTGTGGGATATGGGGATAAACACGCTCTGGTTTATGCCGATCTTCCCCATCTCTGAAACAAATCGATCCGGAAGTCTGGGATCCTATTATTCTGTTGATGATTATTGCGCGGTCAATCCCGAGTTCGGCAGCTTTGAGGACTTCAAAAAGCTTGCTGCGCACGCGCATGAAATGGGCTTTCATATCATCCTGGACTGGGTTGCGAACCACACCGGCTGGGACAATGCGTGGATCGCGGAACATCCTGACTGGTACACAACTAAAAACGGAAAGATCATCTCTCCGGAAGGCATGGGGTGGCCCGATGTCGCCGATCTGAACTATGACGTTCCCGACATGCGCAGGGCCATGATCGATTCGATGGCTTTCTGGATAAAGGAATGCGATATAGACGGCTTCCGCTGCGATTATGCGGTCGGCGTGCCTGCAGATTTCTGGGCGGAAGCCCGAGCGGAGCTCGAGAAGATGAAACCGCTGTTTTTCCTGGAGGAAGATCTGGGCGGACAGAACGCGAAGCTTCTCGAAGACGCGTTTGACTGCAATTACGCTTCGAAATACTATGAGACTTTAGTCGGTGTGTCACACGGAAAATCACCCGACAAACTGCAGCTTTACCTGCAGAAAATGCCGGAAAACGACTTTGCGATGTTCTATCTGGACAACCACGATGTCAATTCCTACGACAGGACCGTGATGGAGGCGTTTTCTGCGGAAAATCTGCCCGCCATGTTCGGCGTGATATTTACGATGCCGGGCATGCCGATGATCTATTCGGGCACCGAGATCGGATACGATCACAAGATCGCGTTTATGGAAAAAGACCCGATCGTCTGGTCTGCCGGAACGGGTGACTACAGAGGGCTTATCGGCGCGCTCTCGGCAGTGAAAAAGGCTCATCCCGCGCTCTGGGCGGGGAGATTCGGCGGAGATATCGAATACATCGATCTCGGGGACAAATACATTTATGCATACCGCAGACAGACGGGGGACGATTCGGTGGTATGCGTGTTCAATCTTTCCAAAAACCGCAAAGATGGTATAAAATGGAGTGAGGCTGGTATCGATCAGCAGGCGGATGTGCTGATTGCCGGAAAAGGCGGAGAATGGTCTGCACCGGAGCAGAGCGTCACATTGCCCGGAACGTTGGAGCCTTGGGAGTTCTACATAATAGGGGAAACAGGAGGGAAAAGATGAATCTTAAAGATATTGCCGAGCGGGCGGGCGTCAGCACCGCTACCGTATCCAACGTGATAAACGGTAATTTTCATAAAGTTTCGGCGGAAACGCGCGCGCGCATAGAGAGCATCATTAAAGAAACAAATTATCATCCGAATGTAGTTGCGAGGTCGCTGGCCGGCACGCAGAACCACATGGTGGGACTCGTTGTGCCGTATATCAGCTCGATGGAAGAGTTTACGATCAGCCCGTACTACACCTATGTCGTATCGGCGCTCGAGCGCTATGTGAGGAATCACGATTACTATCTGCTCCTCAGATGCGTGCCCGATGTGCACAGCATTGTGCCTTTTCTTTCGGCGTGGAACATCGACGGCGCTATATTCATCGGCGTGCTGGGATCGGATGTAGCGCAGATAAAAAAGGATTTTAACGCTCCTGCGGTATTTCTGGACACATATACCGACGAAAAGGTCGTAAATGTCGGAATAGACGACTACAGAGGCGGGTATCTCGCGGCACGCTACCTGATAGGCAAGGGGCACAGGAGGATCGCGTTTGCATCACCGGACCCGAGTGTCGGCGGGGTAATAGGAGAGCGCTTCAGAGGCTTTGGCGATGCCTGCAGGGAAGCCGGAGTGGACTTCTCCGCATCCGATGTCTACAGGACAAATACGGTTTATTACAACGCGATAGCCGTCGGACAGGATGTGGCGCTTTCGGGTAAAGCCTATACGGCGGTGGCGGCGATGTCCGATATTGTTGCGATGGGTGTCATGGAGGGCATCAGGCAGTGCGGTTTCACGGTCCCCGATGATTTCTCGGTCATCGGTTTCGATAATATCAATGAGGGCGCATATGTCACTCCGAAGCTGACAACCGTGGAGCAGGATATGAGGGGTAAGGCCGAGCTGGTAGGCAAGTATCTGCTCAACATGATAGAGACCGGAGAAGAGCTGGCGGTTAATGAAAAGCTCCCTGTCTGCATCAGGGAGCGCGAATCCGTGAAAACTATCATCGGATAACAGATAGATTAAGAGCCGTTAATCGCTTAACGGCTCTTTTTGTACACAAAAAACAGTGATTATACAGCATATTCACCAAAAAGAGGGCGCGAAAACCCTCTTTTTTTAAAATTTTGACAAGTTTGGTATTGACAGAGAAAGAACTCTATGTTAATTTGAAGTAAAGCGGTTAACCAAAATAAACCAGTGCACAGTTTATGATCACGCTTGAAACAAATCGATTGAGGCCTGTAAGCAGGCTCGACAAAACGGAGGTTAAGACATTATGAAAAAAATTGTTGCGTTACTTATGGCAGCTGTTTTACTGATAGCCATGGCCGGCTGCAGTTCCGATAAAAACAGCGGCGACAACGGCAGCGCGGGTACTGCCGGCACTGCGGGTACGGCAAAGGCTGCCGACGGCACTGAAGGCAAAGCAGCGGAAGCCCAGGATGTTACGATCAAGATCTGGGTTCCCGAAGAGGCTGTTGCCGATACCGATAAGATGGTCAAGGAATTTGACCGTATTCACGACGAATTCAACATCACCTACGAGATCGCTGTCGTAGGTATCGATGAGGCTCCCGCTCAGGTTTCGACCGATGCGGATATCGCTGCGGACATCTTTTATGTACCGAGCGGCGGAGTTGCGGACATGGCGAACAAGGGCCTGCTTCTCCCTCTTGTAAAGGATTATGAGACGATCGAAGCCGATCTTCCCGATAGCGCGCTGACCGCGGTTACCATCGACGGTCTCCACTACGCGGTTCCTTTCTCGCCCAACACTTATTTCATGTACTACAACAAAGACCTCTTTACCGAAGAGGAAGTTAAGAACCTTGATACCATGATGGCCAAGGACCTCGGCGCGGGCAAGTGGAACTTCAGCACACAGATGACCAATTCATGGTATGCGGAGAGCTTCTTCTTCGCAAACGGCTGCACCCTGTTCGGTACTGACGGAAGAGATGCTTCCAGCTGTACCTTCAACAATGCTCAGGGCCTTGCGGCAGGCACTTACATGATCGACCTCGCGACCAACCCCAGATATCTTGAGGATGTGGACGGCGTAGGCGGCAGCGCTTTTAAGGAGGGCAACCTCGGCGCCATCACTACCGGCGCATGGAGCGCTCCCGAGTTTAAGGAAGCTCTCGGCGACAAGCTCGGCGCTGTAGCTCTTCCCACGATCAATATCGACGGTTCCGCAAAGCAGCTTTCAAACTTCGTAGATTTCAAGACCATCGCTGTTAAGTCCAACACCGCATTCACTCTGTGCGCTCAGCAGCTGGCAGTTTACTTTGCAAATGCCGATGCTTCGCTCACACGCTTTACCAACCAGGGCGATGTACCGATCCTTAAGTCCCTTGCGGAAAGCGACGCGATCAAGAACGATTTTGTTGCGGCAGCCTTGAACGATCAGGCGGCACTTGCCACCAACCAGCCCAGCATCCCTCAGATGGGCAGCTACTGGGATCCCATGAAGGCGTTCGGAGACGGCGTTTATTACGGCGAGATCAACAAGACGAATCTTCAGTCGAGTCTTGATTCTCTCGTAGACAATATCTGCAGCACATTAACAAATTGATCATTGCTCTGATCTAAATCTTCGGGGGCAGGGCTGTATGGAGTTTATACGGCTTCGGCCCCCGAATGATCTTTAAGAACGGATGCTGCTCATCAATCAGAGATTTTCGGAGGTTATCAGTCAACATGAGCGGACAGGCAAATTCGGTCATCGATAAGGAGATATACAAGGGAAGGAACTTCGTCACCATATTTACCAAGGGTGATATCTTCTCGAAACTTTCATACATTTTCTGCGGTCTGGCGAACATAAAAAACGGACAGGCCGTAAAGGGCAGCATTTTTCTGGTACTTGAGATACTGTATCTCGTGTTCATGAAGGCAAAAGGCCTGAGACTTATCGCGGACCTCATGACTCTCGGCACAAAGACGCAGTCGATGGTATTTAATGAGTCGGTCGGAATCTATGAGACGGTGCAGGGCGACAATTCCATGCTTATCCTGCTGTTTGGCGTTGTTTCGGTCATTGTGAGCGCGGTATTCCTGGCGATGTGGCTGTTCTCGATCTATTCCGGAGAGCGGGCGAGAGCACGCAGGGAACTTGGAAAACATGTGCCCGGATTTATCGAGGATGTTAGGAATTTGGCCGATAAGAACATCCATTTCTCGTTCCTTACCATACCGGTCATCGGACTGCTGACCTTTACCGTAACGCCGCTGATCTACATGATCCTGATGGCGTTTACCAACTACGATTCCGAGCATCAGCCGCCCGGAAATCTGTTCGACTGGGTCGGACTTGAGAATTTTAAGACGCTGCTTTCCTCATCCGACAGGCTTTCGGCAACCTTCTGGCCGGTTCTCGGATGGACCTTCATATGGGGTATTTCGGCTACATTTTCCTGCTATTTCGGCGGAATGATACTCGCGATGATCATCAATTCAAAGGGCATCAAACTGAAGAAATTCTGGCGTACGATCTTTGTTATCACCTACGCGATCCCCGGATTCATCTCGCTCAGATTCGTGGCGACGATGCTCGGCGAAAGGGGCATATTTAACGTACTTCTGCAGAAATGGGGCTTTACCGAGGGCGCGCTGCCGTTCCTGACCAATACGATGTGGGCCAGGGTCAGCGTTATCGTCGTGAATTTCTGGATCGGCGTGCCTGTCACCATGCTGATGGTGAGCGGTATACTGATGAATATCCCGAACGAGCTCTATGAGAGCGCAAAGATCGACGGGGCGGGCCCCGTGACCATATTCCGGAAGATCACGTTCCCTTACATGCTCTTTGTCACGACGCCCTATCTGATCGCCAATCTGATAGGCAATTTCAACAACTTCAACGCGATCTATTTCCTGACGGCGGGTGCGCCCAATTCACTCGATTATTTCAAGGGCGCGGGCAAAACCGACCTGCTCGTCACATGGCTGTACAAGCTGACCAGGGACAGCAACGATTACAATCTGGCATCGACCATAGGCATCATCATATTTGTGATCTCGGCGATATTTACGCTTATCACGTTCTCCAGATCGGGATCTATGAAGAATGAGGAGGGCTTCCAATAATGAAAAAAACAGTTATCGGATTAAATCTCGATCATTATGTCCGGGCTCTCGTCGGAGCACTGATCCTGTTTGTGTGTATTCTCCTGCCCTATGCGTCTGCGGACGGAAAAACGGTGAGCATGCTTCAGGCGCTGGCTGCGCGCGGAAATTCATACGTCGACATCATCCTGTTCGGAGCCGTCATATCTGCGGCCTTATCCGCAGTACTCGGAGTTGTCATGTTCTTTAAGACAACGGTCGGAGGCGTAAAGCTCTGGCAGGCGGTGCAGGCTTTTTCAACCGCGTTTTTCACGCTGCTTCTGTTTTCAAGCAAGAAAATACTGGAGACAGCCGGCTTATACGGGAATTTCCTGAACAAAAACCTGGGATTCGGTTACTGGATCGGCCTGATCGCCGCATACTTCACTCTGATAACGGTCATGCGTGTTACCAGGACCGACAGGGGCTATATCATCCTTGTGATCCTCAGCGTGATCTGGCTCTTCCCGGTTCTGTGGATCGTGATCACTTCACTTCGTGCGGAGCAGGGGTACTACGTAGGATATTTCATTCCCCGCGGCTTAACGCTGAAAAATTACGCCAATCTGTTTTCGAACCAGAGCGTTCTTCCGTTCGGCAGATGGTGGCTCAATACATTTATCGTTGCGATGTGCGGCTGCGTATTCAATACGATGATCGTGCTGATGACCGCGTTTATCCTCAGCCGCACGCGTTTTTCCGGCAGGAAGGCATTCATGAACGTGCTGATGATCATCGGCATGTTCCCGGGATTCATGTCATTGATCGCGGTATATAACATCTTAAAGGGCATAGGACTCAATCAGTCGCTGCTGGCACTCATCGTCGTGGGCGCTGCGGGCGCGGCAATGGGATATCATGTGACCAAGGGCTTTTTCGATACGATCCCGAGGGCGCTCGATGAAGCGGCCATCATAGACGGAGCGTCGAGAGCGCAGATATTCTCCAAGATCACGCTCCCTCTCTCAAAATCGATAATCGTTTATATCGTGCTCGGAGGTTTCCTTGGCGCATGGTCGGACTATATCTTCCCGAGCATGCTCTTCGGAGACAAGCAGAGCTCATACACGGTCGCCGTCGGATTGTTCTGGATGACTGATTTCAGAAGGATCGACACTTACTATACACAGTTTGCCGCGGGTGCGGTACTGGTAGCGCTCCCGATCGTCATACTGTTCGTATGGCTGCAGCGTTTCTATGTTGAAGGCCTTTCGGGCGCGGTAAAGGGATGAGCGTAAGAGCAGCTTAAGTGAGGTAATGCAAATGAAAGGCAATAATATATTTACCGGCCCGGACTACAGGATCACGGTGCTTGCCGACCGGCTGATCCGCCTGGAATACCAGGCAGAGGGACTCTTTGAGGACCGGATGACGAGAACCGTGGTCAACAGGGATCTTTGCGGAGACGGAAAAGGACCCGTCACAAGCAGCTGCGATGAGCCGGGCGGAAAACTGATCGTCGAAACGGAGTATCTGAAACTCGAATACGACAAAAAGCCTTTTTCGTCGCTTGGGCTTATGATAACGCTTAAGGGCTCCGGGACGGTATGGCACTACAGCATCGTATACGGCAATTCTGACGGGAATCTGTGGGGAACCGCAAGAACCCTTGATTTCACCGACGGATTTACGGAGCTCGAGCCCGGAATATTCGGAAGGAACGGATATGCCGTACTGGATGACAGTTCTTCCGCAGTGTGTGAGAACGGAGAGTTCATAAACACGGGCATTGAGCGCAGGGATCTGTATTTCTTCGGATACGGCAGGGACTTTTACGCGGGACTGAAGAGCTTTTTCGGACTCTGCGGAAAAACACCGATGATCCCCCGCTATGCGCTCGGAAACTGGTGGAGCAGGTACCACAGATACACCGAACAGAGCTACGGAGAGCTGCTTGACCGCTTCGCGCGGGAGCGGATACCGCTTTCTGTTGCGGTAATAGACATGGACTGGCATCTGACCGATGTCGATTCGAAATACGGTACGGGCTGGACCGGATTTACATGGGATGAAGACTGTTTTCCCGACTACAGGCGCTTTTTAAGGACTCTGAAGGACCGGAAACTGGCGCCCACACTGAACCTTCATCCGGCGGACGGTATACGCGCATACGAATCGGTGTATGAGGCGGCCGCGTCCGCAATGGGCATAGATTCCTCAACGGAGGAGCCCGTGATGTTTGATATGTCGGACCCCGCCTTCAGAAAAGTTTATTTTGAACAGATCATGCATCCCTACGAGGATGACGGAGTCGCGTTCTGGTGGATAGACTGGCAGCAGGGCACGGGCAGCCGGGGCGCCGTGGATCCGCTGTTCCTGCTGAATCATTATCACTATAAGGATCAGGAGGATCGCGGAAAACGTCCGATGATTTTCTCCAGATACGCGGGACCGGGCAGCCACCGTTATCCGATCGGTTTTTCGGGAGATACGCGCTCGACATGGCGAAGCCTCGCATATCAGCCGTTTTTCACGTCTACCGCGGCAAATATAGGCTACGGCTGGTGGAGCCACGATATCGGCGGACACATGCTGGGTGACAAAGATAACGACAGGCTGATCCGATGGATACAGTTCGGAGTTTTCTCACCGATCATGCGTCTCCATTCGAGCAACAGCCTGTTCTTTAACAAGGAGCCGTGGACGCTCACGGAGCCGCATCACGGCATTATGGCTGAGTTCATGCGTCTGAGGCACAGGCTGGTACCTTATCTGTATACCGAAGCGGCCAAGGCGCATAAGCGTGACATTCCGATGCTGCAGCCTCTGTACTACCGGTATCCCGAAACCGAGGAAGCCTATGATGTCCCGAACGAATATGTTTTCGGCGACTCGCTGATCGTCTGCGCGATCACCGCCAAAGAGGATAAAATGCTGCGGATGGCGTCGGTTGACGCCTATATCCCCGAGGGAAGATGGTACGATATCTTCACCGGACATATATATGAGAGCGAGGGTGTGAGACGAAAACTCTACAGGACGCTCTATTCGATACCGGTGCTGATGGGTGCCGGCGGGATACTGCCCGAATCGCTTGAAGATAAGGAAAACGGAACGGATAATCCGGTAAGAATGCGGATACTGTTCGGGTTCGGAAAGAGCGGAAATTACACGATCTATGAGGATGACGGCATCAGCATGTCCTATAGGGACGGGGTATATGCGAAAACGCCCGTTGTCATGGATATCGGAACTGACGGCAGCTGCGTGCTCACGGTAGGCGCGGCCGAAGGCGATCTGTCCGTGATCCCCGGTGAGCGGGCATTTGAACTGTGGCTGTACGGAGCGGAGCCCGGCGAAGATTTTGCCGTCGATGGCGAAGATGTCGCAAACTGTGATTTTGATAAGGAAAAGCACATCATAAAGCTGGAACTTACGAAAAAGCCGGTAACTGCCGCGAGGACGGTAAGGATCTGCGGGCTTCATGCCGCGGTAAACGACAAAAGAGCAGAGACCATTGAACTCCTCGACCGTGCATGGACCGTTATGGACTATAAAGAAAAGGTTTTTTGGGAAATGATAAAGTCCGAAAAGGGCGGAGATCCGGAATTCTTAAAGAGACTTTCCGGACTGGCCGTACCCGAGGCATTAAAGGACGCGATCACGGAAATATATGACCGCGCCGGCTGAATATAAGGCAAGACATGCATTCTTCATGTCTTGCTTTTTCATTTGTGAAAAATCTGTGAGAGAGATTGAAAAATCGTGAGTTTAAAGTATAATGATATCTGTAGTATTGCGCGTAAAACGCATGCTTAAGATAATTTTTACCTGGAGGAATCAATTATGCCCTGGTGCCCTAATTGCAAAACAGAATATCAGGAAGGAATAGAGGTGTGCAGTGACTGCGGAGCGACGCTGGTCGATGAGCTCCCCGAAGAGAAGGAAAAGGCCGTAGTAGCCTATATTTCCGAGGAAGAGCTGGCAGGCAGGCTCGTCGACTATCTCGAGTATTCGGATATTCCGGCGGAATATGCGTACTGCGATGACGAAGAGAGCTACGCGGTGACTGTCGAAGAGGAGGATCTGGCCAAAGCAAAGACCGCCTTCAGAGCTTTCTATAATGTTGAATCGGCCAACATGGCAAAGGAACAGCGCGAGAAGATCGAAAAGGCTGTTGAGAAAATGGAAAAATGGAAGGAAGATTCGGCTCTTGACATCGATGAGGCCCTGCTCGAGGAGATACCCGAGAGCGAGATGAGCGCTGAGGAAAAGGCGACCATTGCCCAGGCTCTTATGGCCGAAAAGGTCTACAAGCCCACCGAAGTTTACGTTAAAAAGGCGGACGAGAGCAAGGAGATGTTCTCGACCGCGATCACTTTCCTGGGATTTGCGGTGCTGCTGCTGGTTTTCCTGGTACTCAACGCGACCAACTATATCACACTGTTCAACAACGTTCCTTCGCTGATCCTGATCGGCGCTATGGCCATCGGCTGCTGTCTGGTCGGCATCAATGCCATCAAGCGCTCGAGACGTGCCGAGATCGCGTCCGTAGAGGAGGAGAAGCTTACCGCATCGCTCGATAAGTGGCTCGAGGAGAATATCACAGACGAGCTGTTCACAGAGCTCGAAGGCGAGGATCTGAGCGAAGAACTGCTTTACCTGCGCCGCACCGAGATCATCCGCGCAAAGCTGTTTGGCGAGTATCCCGATCTCGACGAGAGCTATGCGGACGACCTGATCGAGGATTACTATAATTCACATTTTGACGATACGCTCGGACAAGAGGAGACCGCCGGGACCGGGGAGGACGAGACCGGGGATACAGAGGAGTAAGGTCCGTCCGGCTTATGGGAATGGGAGCGCAGCGTGTAATAGTCAGCAGAGCTTCGACGAAGGCGAAGACTGCGAACACCCGAAGCGGAGCGAGGGAGGGGGATACATATGAATAAAACGTTTGCCTTAAAGGGAGACATCTGTTTCTCAAAGGCACTTACCGAGCTGGAGTTTTACGAGAATTCGTACCTAATCTGCGAGAACGGCAGGGTAGCCGGGATATACAGGGAGCTGCCCGAAAAATACGCCGGGATCGAGGTATTTGACTATACGGACAAGCTTATCTGTCCGGGCATGTCAGACATACATCTGCACGCACCGCAGTACGCGTACAGGGGACTGGGCATGGACCTGGAGCTTCTGGACTGGCTCGATACGATCACATTCCCGCAGGAGAGCAGATATGCGGACATTGAATACGCGAAAAAGGCATACGACGTGTTCGTCGATGACATAAAGCACAGCGCGACCTCACGTGCGGTCGTTTTCGCGACAATCCACAGACAGGCTACCGAGTATCTGATGGAGGCCTTTGACCGTGAGGGTATGGCAGGCTACATCGGCAAGGTGAACATGGACCGCAACAGTCCCGACATTTACCGTGAGGAAACAGCCGAGTCCGCAGAGGAGACCGCCAGGTGGCTCGATGATGTCACCGGCAGATATGCCAGCGTGCATCCGATCATCACGCCCAGATTCGTGCCTTCATGCACTGACGGCCTGATGAAGCGTCTCGGAGAGATCGCCGCCGAGCGGCATTTGCCCGTGCAGTCGCATCTTTCGGAAAATTTAAGTGAGGTAGACTGGGTACATGAGCTGGCACCCGACTCAAAGGGCTACGCGGATGCGTACGACAGGTTCGGGCTCTTCGGAACATCCGGAAAAACGGTTATGGCGCACTGCATCCATATGCGCGACGACGAGATAGAGCTGATGAAGGAGAGGGGCGTATTTGTGGCCCATTCCCCGCAGTCCAACGAGAACCTGCGCTCGGGCATCGCGCCCATGAGGAAATTCCTCAACAGGGGAGTTAAGTGCGGTCTCGCCAGTGACGTTGCCGGCGGTTCGACCATCAATATGTTCAAAGCGGTCACCGACTCGATCCAGGTATCAAAGCTTCGCTGGAGACTGGTCGATGACACAGAGAGGGCGCTGACATTCCCCGAGGCGTTTTTCCTCGCAACAAAGGGCGGCGGAGAGTTCTTCGGCAAGGTCGGCAGTTTTGAGGACGGCTACGAGTTTGATGCCCTCATCATCGATGATTCATCGGCCAGGACAGTGCTGGAGCTTAACATCCCTCAGAGACTCGAGCGCATTATGTATCTCGGCCATGCGGGTTCCATCATCGCGAAATGGGTGGCGGGTCATAAGCTGTTTTAAAAAGTGATTGATTTGGAGTATAGATGACAAAATTAGCATTATCGGATGAGATATTAAGTTCGATAGAAAAGCCCGAGCGGTATATCGGGCACGAGGTCAACGCGATCGTTAAGGACCTCTCGAAGATCGACGTGAGATTCTGTATGTGTTTCCCGGACGTATATGAGGTGGGTATGTCCCATCTCGGGATACAGATACTCTATGACATGTTCAATCAGAGAGAGGATACCTGGTGCGAGCGCGTTTATTCGCCGTGGCCGGATCTCGACAAGATCATGCGCGAAAAGGATATCCCGCTGTTCGCGCTCGAGAGCCAGCAGCCGATAAAGGATTTCGATTTCCTCGGCATCACGCTGCAGTACGAGATGTGTTATACGAATGTGCTGCAGGTGCTCGAACTCTCGCATATCCCGCTGTTTTCAAAGGACCGCACCGATGACGATCCGATCGTTATAGGCGGCGGCCCCTGCACATACAATCCCGAGCCCATCGCGGATTTCTTCGACATAATCTATATAGGCGAGGGCGAGACCGTTTACTACGACATGCTCGATCTCTATAAGGAGATGCGGGCCAAAAAGGCGTCGAGGCATGATATCCTGCTGGCGCTCTCACACATCGAAGGCCTGTATATGCCGGCCTTTTACGATGTTACATACAATGAAGACGGTACGATAGCTTCGTTTACGGGCAGGGAAGGTGTGCCCGCCGCGATAAAGCGTCAGGTGGTCGGCAACCTGTCCGATACCTTCTATCCGAGAAAGCCCATCGTGCCTTATCTTAAAGCGGTTCAGGACCGCGCGGTGCTCGAGATACAGCGCGGCTGCATCAGAGGCTGCCGTTTCTGCCAGGCCGGCATGATCTACCGTCCGATCAGGGCGAGGTCGCTGGAGGTACTTAAGCAGAACACGATAGATATCATAAAGAATACCGGATACGAGGAGATCACGCTGAGTTCCTTGAGCTCGAGTGATTATCCGTATCTGGGAGAACTGCTCGATTATCTTATTGCCGAGATGGGTGACCGAAAAGTCAATATCTCGCTTCCGTCCCTGCGTATCGACGCATTCGCGATCGACGTTATGAGCAGGGTACAGGACGTTAAGAAATCATCCGTGACCTTTGCCCCCGAAGCGGGCACGCAGAGGCTGAGAGACGTTATAAACAAGGGCCTTACCGAGGAGCAGATCATGAAGGGCGCTACCGGCGCCTTCAGGGCAGGCTGGGACAAGGTCAAGCTTTATTTCATGCTCGGACAGCCCACGGAGACTGACGGTGAT
>JAGCSS010000252.1 GCA_017964055.1 Lachnospiraceae bacterium | reverse complement strand
TCCAGTCGGATCTCTTGACCGCAACACGGGCAGGCTCATCTTCAGACGAGGTCATCCTGTCCATCAGGGTTTTTCCGCACTCTAGTATCTCATCGCTGAGGATCGCGAAAATGATCGATATCCCGCAGTCCGGGTTTTCCCTCACAAAATCCGTGCACGCCCTGATAGCTTCCTGCCAGGCGCCTTCCACCGGATATCCGAATATTCCCGCGGATATCAGAGGGAATCCGATCGAGCGGCACCCATTGTCTCTGGCCAGCTCCAGCGATCGCTTATACGCGCCGTACAAAAGCTCAGCCTCGTGATGACGTCCGTCATAATACCTCGGTCCTACAGCGTGTATTATGTACTTTGCGAGCTTAAAGCCCGGCGTTATGACCGCGGACCCCGTATCGCAATGCCCGATCTTCCTGCACGCCTCCTCGAGCTGATCATATCCGGCCGCCGAGAATATCGCGCCGCATACGCCCGCGCCTGCCCACAGACCTTCATTCGCCGCGTTGACCACCGCGTCGGTCCCTAAGTCCGTGATGCTCGCTTTTCTGATCTCCAATGTACTCATTGCCGCCTCCTCAATACACCTTCCCGATATCCCCTTCGGTCTACGTCAGCATTGTACCACATTTCCACCGAAACGTGCTATAATGTACTTCAAGATCTACAGTACCACCCTGACACACCATCTTCACGATCGGAGGGAACACAAATGATCAAAAAAGTACTGGCATTACTCATGGCACTCGCCACACTTCTTGCAGCATCCGGTGATCTGCCCGCGCAGGCAGCCGGGAATACCAAGCCCGATATCCCGGAATTCGAGCTGCAGGTTTCCAAAGATGAAAGCACGTTTACATTTACGATCTCGAAGACCGCGAACG
The DNA here is from genome assembly GCA_017964055.1 of Lachnospiraceae bacterium. Taxonomy (GTDB): domain Bacteria; phylum Bacillota; class Clostridia; order Lachnospirales; family Lachnospiraceae; genus RUG11977. Next base: position 7,938 of record JAGCSS010000252.1, on the reverse strand, counting down.
CCGACGGCTACCGCATTTACGCGAAAGAGCCCGGAAGCACTAAGTACCGCACCGTCGCCACGATCAAAAAGAGCGGCAAAAAGGTGCGCACATACACCTATTCACCGTTTAGCCCCGGCAAATACACCTTCAGGATCAAGGCCTATCATAAAAACGGCAAGTCCAAGGCATGGTCGAACGTATCGGCCACAAAGAAGGTCACCGTGAAATCCGACATTTTCTCGAGAGTTCCCGTGGGTATCAGGTTCGCTGAGGGCATCCGCACGATCTTTAAGCACGACATGGAGGAGCCCGGAGGAAGCGACAGGAATAAAGCTAAGCTCGAATACGAAGTCGATGAAGGCCTCGAGGACGCGGTGATCCGCCTGTACATTGTCAATGCGGACGGCACCCGCGCCACCGGCAGAACGCCGTTTAGCTATGACGAAGCGGATGCATCTGTCGGTTTCGACGAGATCGGAGAATGCTACGCCGTGCTTTACGCATTCAGCAAGAGCGCAGATGTGAACTTCAGGAATCCCCTGGCCCGCTCCGAGAAGCTCAAGCTCAGTGCCGTGGACGAGAACGGCAATTCCGTGGTCAAATACGGCGACATTACCTTCAAGGACGGATACGCATACTTCGGAACCGCGCCGACCGAGCTCGTCACCGACAAAGCGCTTAAATCAAAGATCCTCGCCACGACCCCGGACCACGGCGTCTATACTTATAACGGCGAGGATTACAGATACGACGATCACGACGACATCGGCCCGCTCAGATATGTTCCCATTGAGTGGCGCGTCCTCGAGAAAACCGATGATTATGCGCTTCTGATGAACAATTACATTGTCGGCGGAGGCGGATACGACGGCTGGAGGGAAACAAAGACCACTACATGGGCGACGAGCTGCCTCTACTACATGCTCAACCGCCCCAACGATTATACAAAAGAAGAGCGTACATACGGAAATTTATTAAGGCTCCCGGACGAACGCACGCTGCTCGAGATGGATATCTGCGGAGTAAAGACAAAGGTCGGCATCCCCACTCTGGAAATGCTTACAAATAAGGCTTACGGCTTCAGCACTTCCACCGCGGCAGACAAGAACAGGATCGTCACTCCGTCCAAGAACTATGATCTTTCCACCAATCATAATGCCACCAGAAACGGGCGCAAATTATACGGCATCTACTGGGCGGCCAATGAGAAAGCCGGCGAGACGGTCTGCGTTGACCAGAACGGAAATATCCTCGTCGGAAAACTCGACTGCAATGTCTACGAGATCGGCGTCGTAAATGTGATCAAGGTCGACTTAACGCACTGCAATGTGATCAATAAATAAGAGCAGCACAGAAAAGGGGACGGTTCATTTTGACCGTCCCCTTTTCAACTATTTCAATACGCTTGCTATCCACCCCGTCATCCCTTGGGGGAGTCTTTCTTCCAGCGGCGTGCCGTCATCAAACATCAGATTGGCGTGGACGGCATTCATCAGACAGTGCTGCCCCATCTCAAATCCGAAATTGATCGAAGCAATGCCCTTGTCACCGTTCCTGACCCAGTCAGGCGTAAAGATAAAGCAATTCTTCATGCGCTTCAGCCGTTCCAGCCTCGGTCCAACTTCATCTGCAAAGCTGTGGAACTCATCCTTTTTGCCCATCGCAAAGAACAGGATCTTTCCCTTCCTGTCATACTCATCGAGTACTTCATCAGGCGGCAATGCGGAGCTTCCGACCGGAATCACGGCATCAAAATCGTCAATGAAATTGTCCATGAGTCTCATCGCAAAGGTTGCTCCCGATGAGTTCCCGAACAGGAACCTCTTGCCCGAGCACGCGCCGTGTTCCTTCACAAAATCCATGATCAGCTCATGCACCGGCCCGCAATACTCCTCCGTCCAGTATCCGCAAGTCCTGCCGTCTTCATCCTTATACTCATTCGCGACGGGAACCAGCACATACGCGCCGCCGAAAACGTCCTGATACTTCGGTGTCGCGTAAAACTCCGCGCCGGTATAATTGATGCACACATCGCCTACCAGCGAATTGCCCGTTCCGTGCAGGAACACCAGCAGGGGATAATCCTTCTTTGCAGCTCCGTGTTTGGTCGGATCAAAGAAATAGTACTTCAGTCTCATCCCCGACGCGTCATCATAAAACGCCTTTTTAAACAGGTCAAAATACTTTCCGCATTCATATGTCGGATTCTTTGAAATAAAATCACCGTCCGCGACTTCATCGATCCAGGGCGCGTCGATCTTTTGCTCTGCATTTTTCATGGTGTGACCTCCTCCAGATACTCTACCTTTTTGCCATGCGCCTTCGCATACTCGATCTCGGACCTCGTGCTGTCCCCGATATATCCCCCAACATTGATCACGAATATCGAGTCCGCCATATCGATCTTGCGCTTATGCATGTCGTCGAGCATCTTCTTTGTTGCGGTTAATGTCCCCTCGTCCATGCCGTCCCAGACCTCTTCGTCTCCGGAATGCCCGAACAGCCCGACGCTGATAACGATCTTGCCCTCCAGTGTCAGCCGTTTCTGCGCCTCCATGAATTCCTTCTTGAAACGCGTGCTCCCGCAAAGGGTAACTACCGGGTATACCGTCTTTGTCTCCTTCTCCATATGCTCACCCTCCTTGCAATAAGGTTGCCTTCATTTCATTGCCCCACACAAAATCATAACACATAACCCCTCTCCTGATGTATAATATTTTTCAAAGAAATGATGAGAAGGCCGCTATGTCCGAATTAAAACCTGTCGATTTTTATCAGAAAAACATGTACGGCGTCTGGCGCGAGGGTGAAGACATCTCATATGAGATCCTTGGCGAGGAGCCTGCTGCGACCCCGTCGGAGGATAAGCCGTTCAATCCTTTTGAGGTGCGGGGCGGTATTATCGTGAGGATAACCGCGGCAACCGGCTCGCGAAAGACTGCATTTACCGTGCATGCCTATCTGCCGGAAGCGGAGGATGCGAAGCGGTATCCCAATGGCTCTCCGTTCATCATATGCTTTCATCCCATAATGCCTGCGGATTTCGCATTGAAGCACGGATATGCGCTGCTCGTCATGGAGAGCACCAGGATCGCCTCAGATGATACCGCTCACCGCGGCGCATTCTACGATCTGTATCCTTACGGGCAAAATAGCGAAGAACAGACCGGCGTCCTGATGGCTTGGGCGTGGGGCGCATCAAAGATCCTCGATGCCGTGCGCGGCAGCCTGGGCCATGAGTTCGGGCTCGATCCCGAGGCTTCGATGGTGACCGGCGTATCCCGCTGGGGCAAGGCCACGGCTGTCTGCGGCGCGTTTGATACGAGATTCCGCATGACGATCCCCGCATGCTCGGGGGCGGGCGGACTGGCGCTGTACAGTGTCGTTTCAGAGGGAAATACCTACGATTTTTCAAGGATCGGCGGCCCTTCGGCATACACTTACGGCAAAAACGAGCCACTGGACTGCCTGCAGTCCGACGCCGAGCGCGGGTGGTTCAATGATGCTTTCCTGCAGTACAAGACTCCCTCGGACATCCCGATGGACCAGGAGAATCTGGTAGTGATGGCGATGGCTCCGGACCGGTATTATTTTGTAATAGCCGCTTACACGAAAGAGGACTGGGTAAATGCCCCTGCCATGTGGGAATGCTGCAAGCGTGCCGCTTCGGTCTATACCGCGGCAGGTCTTTCCGACCGCCTCGCAGTGCATTTCCATCTTGAGGGCCATGCCGTGATCGAAGAGGACATGGACCTGATCATCCGCTATTTCGATCATATGTATTACGGACGCGATACCGGCATCGGGCCGGACGATCTTAAAACCACTCTTTTTGCAGAATAACGACAGGGACACGGTTTGCGTGCGATAAAAAAGCCAAGGAGCGCAACTCCTTGGCTTTTATAATTCATCTGTTATTTGAACGAATTAACATTTTTGCTGTCTACCGGTACATACGGAACCCATACATACAGGCCGTCTTCGGTGACACCGGCAACTCCCGATGCGGTGCCGTGCTTTACCAGTGCGATCGACGCATCGATCGCTGCATTGCCCTGTCCGACAGCCGACTGGTATACCGTAAACTGCATGCCGCCGTCACGGATCGACTGGCATCCGCCGTCGGTCGCGTCGACTCCGACTACAGGAATCTTTGATGTATCGATGCCGAGCTCGGTCATCGCACGTACAACGCCGACCGCCATCGAGTCATTGTTGCAGATGACCGCATCATATGCCTGACCCGTCTTTAAGAATATCTGGAAAGCGTCGTATGCCTTTTCGGTATCCCAGTATGCCGTATCGTTGAATACGTATGTTACGTCAACATTGTTTTTCTTGAAATAGTCCTTAACGCCCTTGGTCCTCTTTACCGCTGCGGGGTGTCCGGGCTGACCGGAAAAGATCGCAACGTTCATCTTCTTGGGCTTGCCGAGTTTGTTCCAAACGTACTCCGCCTGGAAAAACGCAGCGTCTTCTTCGTTACTGCCAACATACATGTATTTGTCGGCTTCGAGCTTGTCCTCCTCCGGCTGGGAGTTAATGAAGATGACAGGGAGTTCGCCGGCCGCTACTTCGAGCTGCAGGACTGTTTCACTGTCCACCGGGTTGCATATGATAATATCATATCCCGAGGAAGCCGCCTGACGCATCTGAGCCACCTGATCGTCAACACTGCCGCAGGGCTCTCCGAGAGTAACTTCTGCGCCGGCCTTCTTGCCGGAATCGCTAACCGCGTTCATCAGCAGTTCCTTGAATTCATCGAGTATCGGAGTCGTAAAGAAGATCTTTAAGCCCGCGCCCGATGCGGAGCCCGAGCCGCCCGAACTGCCCGAACATCCTGCCAGGGAAACGAGTATAACGACAAAAGTAAGAACGCTGACCAAAAATCTTTTAACAGTTATATTCTTAATCATCTCTTTGGCCTCCTGTTATTTATATCCTGAACTTCTGTACATAGGATGTAAGGGTCTGGCTGGTCTGCGCAAGCTCGTGCGAATTATCTGCCACATCCTGACTGCTCTTGGTGATATTGTTGGCCATTTCTACCATGTTCTGAGAGGTTGCGAGGATCTCATCCGCACTCGCGGCCTGCTCCTCGGAGATAGCCGCAACGTTGGTGGAAACGTCCTCAACCTTCTGAACATCCGTGATCATCGCCTCGATAAGAGTATTGGTCTCCTGAATATTGCCGTAGATCTGATCGAAGGTCTTAACCGCCACATCAATGAGTTCGCTGTTTTCCTTGATGCTCTCGGCGCTGGCGTCGGCCTGGCTTACGGCGTCGTTGATCAGTGCCCTGATCTCATCGATAAGATTCGAAATGTTGTTGGCGCTTGCCGCGGATGTCTGAGCCAGTTTCGCGATCTGGGTCGCTACGATGGCGAAGCCTCTGCCGGCCTCACCCGCTCTGGCCGCCTCGATGCTCGCATTGAGCGAGAGGAGGTTGGTCTCTTCGGAAATATCGCTGATCATGCCGACGATCTTAGTGATCTCTTCGGATGCGGTGCCGACCTTATTGATGGAGTCAACCAGCCTTTCGTTCGCTGTGGAAATACCGCCCATCGCAGCGCTGAGGCTCTCCATATCCGAACGTCCCTTTTTGGATATTCCGACGGTTTCCTTCATGCTCTCGTGAGCCTTGTCGGAATTCTCTCTGGTATCGGATACAACACCTGCGAGGATGCCCGCATTCTGCGCGATATCGTTAACCGCAACAGCCAGCTGGTCAACTGTCTCGTTCAGCTGCATCATGGCATCGGCCTGAGACTGTGATGCCTCAAACATGGTCTTCGAAACTCTGTCGGAGTTATCGGACTCTTCCTTAAGTTTTTCGGACTCTTCGCTGATGCTGGCAAGCATGGTCTTCATGCTGGCAACGAACTCGGATACCTTGGAGCCCATGAGACCGATCTCATCGTCGCTCGACGAATCAACCTCGATGGTGAAGTCGCCTTCGGACATCGCGGAAATATTGTTTGAAATATCTGTAAGAGGAGCAATAACTCTTCTGACTACGAGCAGGATAAGTATCGTGATAAGTGCGATGGCGACCGCTCCGACCACGAACAGCAGTATACCCATCTGGGATACCGACTTGAGGACTATGCTCTCGGGAATATATGAAACCAAAACCCAGTCAGTGCCCGATACCGCCGCGAACGCAACCATGTTGCCGTCGATCTCCCTGCTGCCGAGATCATCCGCCATGATAGCTTCCGCAGCACCCGCAAGAAGCGCATCACCCGTAGATGCGGAAAGATGTGTTCCGATGAGCTTGACATCTCTGTGGGCCAGGATCTTGTAATCGTTTGTATCGACAAGGAACGAGCTCGCGCCCTTCATCTTGACACCGGAGTTAACGATGATGCTGATCTTGTCCAGCGTAACATCCGCTCCGAGTACCTTGATGACATCGCTGCCGTCGTTTAAGATACCGGTGGCACTGATAACGGTCTGGCCGTGATCGTTCGTATAAGCGGTACCGTAAGCCATGGTAATGCGGGAGATACCCTGTTTGAACCATGTGCTGCCGGTAACATTGCTCTCGGTCTTGCCAGACTGCGTTGCCTTATACAGCTCGCCGTTCGTCGTTCCGAGATAGAAACCGTTGGGCGAGTTGGAATTAAACCCGTAGAACGAGTCAAGGAAAGGCACTATCTCTGACGGATCAAGGTGCTGCGACTCCATTGTGTGCTTAACTGTGCCGAAATACTCGAGGTTTTCGCTCAGCCACGCTTCAATGTTGTCCGCCTGGTTGGAAATGGAGGATTCGATGGTCTCCTTTGTCATTTCCGTCATACGGTTCTTTGAAAGAGTCGCCGCAATGACAACGAGCGCAAGAACTGTGAGAACTACTACCGGAATGATGAAGGTGAGCAGTTTAGAACTGATCTTTCTGGTCTTTTTCTTCATGTCTTTATCTCCTATGAAAACTGTTTAGAACCAAAAAATCAAAAGAACTATACATTTACCGTATTATTATACACACTTTTTTGCCAAATGAACAGAGGAAAATCGCGAATTTGAAAAGAAATTTTACAAAAAGAGACAACACGACATATTCACCACAAATGGCGAAATAAAAAGAACCGATCCGTTATCCGGATCAGTTCTCTTTCGTCCAATATGGTTTCTGGTCTTTATGCGTATACCCTTCCAGCCTCTGTTTATAGGTCTGCAGCGTCAGGTTGTACTGCAGGTAGGCATCTTCCTTGATCTGCTTCGACTCCCGCATCTCATTCAGGAGCTGTTCGAATTCCCGCAGATCAGCCTGCGCGCTGTCCTTGTAGTTGTTGGCCATGTTATTCTCGAGGTTCTCAATGATCGTATCCAACAGCTGCTCATACTTACTCTTAAACAAATCTCTCAAACCCATGTCGTCATCTCCCGTTCCTGCCCGATAAGGGCATATTATGATCGCTTCACCGCGTCCGCTGCAGCTTACAGCTCATCGTACTTTGCCGCGCTGCCTTTTGCTTTTTCCACAGGATATTTCCTCTCGTTCTGGTCCATCTTCATGTTAACGATCTCATCCGCATCCAACCCCAGCTTGTCCAGCAGGTCCTGCGCGTAGACTATCACATCCGCCAGTTCCTCCTTCACATGCTGCAGATCGAACTCCTCGTTGTTCCACTGGAAACACTCCAGCAGCTCCGCCGCCTCGATCACGATGGACTTCGCCAGGTTCTCGGGTGAGTGGAACTGGTCCCAGTCGCGGTCGGTAGTAAATCTCCTGATCCTGTCAATGGTTTGCTGTTTCATTTTTTACACTCCTTAGTCTCTCTTTCCACGATATTATTTTATGCCTTTACGGGACATGTTTCCACTATTTTTTGAATTACGCGGCATATCGGATCTCATTGACAAAAGATCCCGGAAGATATTACGATGATTCTATAATTGAGGTTATTAAACGGAGGCTGAACATGATCCTTATCACCGGCTTTGAACCAT
>JAGCSS010000251.1 GCA_017964055.1 Lachnospiraceae bacterium | reverse complement strand
TGCATGGTTCTGGCACGGCGTCGAAGAAACGGTGCTGATCGTTGTCCTGCTGCCTGCGATGATCGCTCTTCTCATGGGCTACTGCATGAGCTTTGCGACGCGCCTCAAGGAGCACAGTATCATCAGGACATCCTTTATAGCGATCGCTCTCAGATGGATATGGAAAGTGGTCAAGGGTATTCCTGCAGCGTGGAGATGGATACTTCTTATCGGTGTCGATTTCTTCGTCAATTTCGGACTTTTGGCGATAGTCTACCACGACGGCGATATAGCGATATTATTCCTGTTCTTAAAAACTCTGGTGCTGGTTGGGCTGGCTGTTTTCCATGCGGCAAAGAACAAGGCGCTGGAGAGGGGCGCCGAGGCGATCTCCAAAGGTAATCTCGAATACCAGGTGGATACCTCCGGCATGGTAGCGGAGCAGCGCAGGGCAGGTGAATACCTTAATACCATAGCTAAAGGAATGAGCATCGCGGTCGAGCAGCGCACCAAGAGCGAGAGGATGAAGACCGAGCTGATCACGAATGTATCGCACGATATCAAAACACCTCTTACTTCGATCATCAATTATGCGGGACTGATCGCGAAAGAGGAGTGCAACAACGAAAAACACGCGGAGTACTGTGAGGTACTGACGCGCCAGTCGGAGAAGCTGAAGCGCCTGATCGAGAACCTCGTGGAGGCTTCGAAGGCCGCGACCGGCAATCTCGAAGTGCATCTGGCACCCTGTGACGCAGGCGTATTCCTGACGCAGGCTTCGGGCGAATATGACGATAAGCTCGCGGAGGCAAACCTGACTCTCGTGGTCAAGCAGCCCGAGGAGAACTTAAGGATCATGGCCGACGGACGTCATATGTGGCGTGTATTTGACAACCTGATGAACAATATCTGCAAGTATTCGGTACCCGGCACGCGCGTATATCTGACTCTCGAACGCGACCGAAATATGGCGCAGTTCCTGTTTAAGAACACCTCGAAGGAGATACTCGATATTTCCGAGGAGGAGCTGATGGAGCGCTTCGTGCGCGGTGATTCCTCACGCAATACCGAGGGCAACGGACTGGGGCTTTCGATCGCGAAGAGCCTTGCGCAGCTGCAGAAAGGGTGGCTGCGGATAGAGACCGACGGCGATCTGTTCAAGGCTATCCTCAGATTCCCGTTAGTGGAGGAAGAGCAGCAGGCCGTACCGCAGGCCTATTCGGGGGATGTTCGGCAGACCGGTTATCCGGTGCAGGAAATGCCATCCGGACAGGATGCGTCGGGGAATGCAGGCTGAGTGCATATTTATAAAAAAATAATTGATTGAGTGACCCTCTTTCGGATAAAATCATAGTATAGCATTTACGCTGAAAGTGATTTAAGAAGGAGGGTCTTTTTATGCCGCCCGGAGGAAGAATGGGAGGCCCCATCATGAGGGGCTTTGCAACCGAAGAAGAAAAAGCTGCCGCGCCCAAGGTCACGAAGGATCTCTTGAAAAGAGTGTTTTCCTATCTGGCGCCTTACTGGAAGCAGCTGCTGCTGGTGCTGCTCGCGATCGCGATATCATCGGTCCTGAACCTGATGCCTGCGATCCTGACCGGTAAGATCATAGACGAGGGCCTGATCGGGCGCGATCTGAAGCTCCTGATCATTTATATCGTCGCGCTTTTGCTGACCAATCTCTCGGCGAATCTGATAGGTGTGCTCGAGAGCTACATCAACACATGGATCGCCCAGCATATCACATTTGATATGAGAAATCAGATGTATTCGCATCTGCAGAGCATGTCGCAGAGGTTCTTTACATCCAACAACCAGGGCGATATCATCACGCGCATGACGAGCGATATCGACGGCGTGGAGAGCGTGGTAACGAACACGTTCAAGAGCATTCTCTCGAACTCGATAACGCTGGTGTTCGCTATAATCGCGATGTTCCAGAAGAACTGGATACTGGCGCTTTTGGGCATAGCGGTTATACCGCTGTTTGTCATACCTACGAGAAAAGCCGGCAAGACCAGATGGACCCTTACCCGCGAGGCGCAGGAATGCAATGACGAGATCAACGGGATCCTAAATGAAAAGCTCTCAGTCAGCGGACAGCTGCTCGTTAAGCTCTTCTGCAAGGAAAAGCCGGAGTATGAGCATTACCGCGCGGCCAACGAGAAAATGGTAAAGCTCAATATCAAGGAGCGCATGGCGGGCCGCTGGTTCTTCGTTGTGCTGAACACGGTCACGAATATCGGCCCCATGCTGCTGTACCTGGTCGGCGGAATACTCATCATGAAGTATGACAGCGGACTGACGGTCGGTGACATCACGGTGCTCGTAGCGCTGCTCGGAAAGACATATATGCCGGTCAATTCCCTGCTTAACATCCAGGTGGACTGGATGCGCTCGATGGCGTTGTGTACGCGTATTTTCGATTATTTCGATATGCCGGTGGAGATAAAGGAACCCGAGCATCCGAAGACTCCCGCAAAGCTCGAAGGCTGCGTGGAGTTCAAGCATGTCGATTTCTCATACGAGCCTGAGAGACAGATACTGCATGATATCTGCTTTAAGCTCGACGCCGGGAACAGCATAGCGATCGTCGGACCTTCGGGCTCGGGCAAGAGCACGATCATCAACCTCATCCCGCGTCTGTACGACGTATGCGACGGAAAGGTGTTATTTGACGGCGTGGATGTAAGAGACCTTGAGCTGGCGTATCTCCGTAAAAACGTCGGTGTGGTATCGCAGGAGACGTATCTGTTTAACGG
>JAGCSS010000250.1 GCA_017964055.1 Lachnospiraceae bacterium | reverse complement strand
ATCCTGTTCCCCTTTGAAATAAAGTCGTCTATGACCCCTAACAAAGATTTTGCCAAGAATCTGAAATTGTTTTGCAGTAGTGAAGCTGATTCCGCCGAGATGACAGTTGTGTACTGCGGCGATTACTACGAGTCTTTCCAAGATTGCAGATATATCAATTATACTGGTGTAGCGGAAGTCATTAGAAAACAGTAGAGGTGTCATCTTTGTCAAGGTATTCAATTCCCACGATGAGTTATGGTATAATGCAAATATACAGTAGAGTAAATTCTTCCCGGAGGGAATATTATGGTCTGGCTTGCGATAATACCGAGTATTGTATTGTTCATAATGATCTGGCGTAAGGATAAGATCGAAAAGGAGCCTGCGGGACTCCTTATCAAGCTGTTCCTTTTCGGCGCCCTTACCACTGTCAGCGCGGGCGTGATCGGCATGGGGGCCCAGTATCTGCTCCTGAATTTTCTTGATGAGAAGTCCATGGTCTTTATCATCATCGACAATTTCCTCCTGACGGCGCTCGTGGAGGAGGGCGGTAAATACTTTGTCCTGAAAAAGGCCACTTGGAAGCATCCGGCCTTTAATTATACCTTTGATGCCGTGGTCTATGCCGTATGCTCTTCTCTCGGTTTCGCGACCCTGGAGAATATCCTGTATCTGATCGACGGGGATCTCGGGACAGCCGTCGGACGGGGCCTGCTCTCGGTTCCCGGACATGTGATATTTGCCGTTTTCATGGGCTATTACTACGGGATGGCCAAGTACGCTTCTGTGGGCGGCGATGATCGCGGATGCAGGTCGAATCTCAGGAAAGCACTCTGGGTACCGGTGCTGCTGCACGGTATGTATGATTTCTGCCTGAGTTCCGGATATGACGCATTCCTCGTGGTATTCATCGTTTTTGTTGTCATAATGTCGGTACTGGCGATCAGGAAGGTCAGGAATATGTCGAAGAACGACAATATGATATCTTAAGAGGCTACCTATGCCGCTGCGCTTGCAGCGGCATTTCTTGATTGTACGGGAGAAAATTGGTATAATAAAGATTTAGTAAAGACTCTGTTTGGAGGGATCACAGGTGAGCTCACGAGCGAAGAATTTAATCCGAACCAGATTGATGAACCTGATACCGGTTTTGATCGGCATCACCGTTAATGTCCTTTTGTCGTATTTTATGTACCGCATGGGTATGCCGTTCATGCTGGACACGGCAGGAACGATCTGCGTCGCGGCTCTGCTCGGGCCTTTTTACGGGGTTCTGACTGCCATCATTACCTGCGCCGTCTCGACCTCATTCTTTCCCTACGCATTCTATTATTCTTTCATCTATGCTTTTATTGCCATATTTACGGCAAAGATAATCAAAAAATATCCGGATAACAAAATAAAGTTTTCGATCAGGCTGGTGATCACTTCGGCGCTCCTGACGGGCGTTCTGTGCCCTCTGGTAACATGGTGGCTGCAGGTGGCCGGTTTCTCAGCGATAATCAATGACGCGGTGGTCGCCATCGGGTTCGAGGGAGGCACATCGTATCTGATCGTCTACATACTCATCAACATTCTGGTCAATCTCGCGGACAAGGCCATTATCTGCGGTCTGGTCCTCCTGGTATTCCGGCTGATACCCGACAGTATCACAGACAGGATCCGCAGCAGCAGATGGCTGCAGAACCCTCTGACGAAGGAGGAACAGATATCTGCACAGAAGGGCTCTTCGGGCGTCAGGTATTCGGTACGTGTACGCACCATGGAGATGGTCGTTATGACCGCGCTGGTCATCGTTCTCTCCGTGTGCTGGGTCAGCATAAAACAGTATTATGTGAATGAGAGATCCGAGCGCATCAATCAGGCGCAAGGAGCGGTGGACCTGGCTGCGGGGCTGCTGGATGCGGAAACCTTAAAGTCGATCTCGCAGGACGGCGAAGACGCGCCGGAGTACGTCGAAGCCGCGGATACGCTTAAGCGGATACAGGAGTCCTACAGCAATGTCGCGTATCTCTATGTTGTCACTCTGACCGGCAGCGTCGGACGCTGCGTGCTCGATACCCCGGGCAAGGACGGAGGTCAGGCGCCGTACCGTACCGGAGAGTCGATCGAGCTGGAGAAGGGTCTGACGGATTATCTGACGGCGGTCAATGCCGGAGCTGTTCCGGAGCCTCTCGAGACCAATGACGCCTGGGGATGGCTGATAACGGTGGCTCAGCCCGTCAGGGATTCATACGGAGATACGGCTGCTTATGCCATAGCCGAGGTCTCGGTAAGCGATCTGAGATCGTATATCAAAGAGTTCATTATCAAGACGCTGCTTTTTGTTGCGGGCATCATAATACTCGCGGTGTTCTACGAGCTGTGGATAACCGAGATGTATTCGACTTATCCGATATCGAACCTGGTCTACTGCATCGACAGTTTTGCGGACGCGGGAGGGGACCAGGCGGAACTCGACAACAATGTCCGCCGCATCAGGAGGCTTGATATCCGTACCGGCGATGAGATAGAGCGGCTGTATCAGGCCATCAGCAAGATGACGCTGAATCAGGCCGAGCAGATGCGCAATATCAGGCGGCTTTCGGAGTCGACTGCGGTCATGCAGGACGGTCTGATCATAACGATGGCGGACCTCGTTGAAAGCAGGGATTCCGATACGGGAGAGCATGTACAGAAAACTGCCGCATATGTAAAGATAATCGTTGAGGCTCTTAAGAAAAAGGGCTATTACGCGGAAAAGATCACACCCAAGTTTATTTCCGATGTGGTACGTTCGGCGCCTCTGCACGATGTCGGCAAGATCAATATTCCCGACGGCGTGCTGAACCAGCCGAGAAAGCTTACCGACGAGGAGTTTGAGATCATGAAGACTCATACGACTGCCGGAAAGGCCATCATCGAAAAGGCGATCAGTACGATACAGGGCGGAAATTACCTCAAAGAGGCACGCAACATGGCAGGCTACCATCATGAGAGATGGGACGGAAGGGGTTATCCCGAGGGTCTGCACGGCGAGGTTATACCGCTTTCGGCGCGCATAATGGCAGTGGCGGACGTATTCGATGCGCTTACGTCCCCGCGTGTGTATAAGCCGGCATTCCCGATCGAAAAAGCGCTGGAGATCATCAATGAGGGCGCCGGCACGCAGTTTGACCCGAAATGTGTTGAAGCTTTTATGGATTCGCTTCCCGAGGTCAGGGTTATCCTGAACAAATACAGCGGAAAAGCGGTTTGACGGAGGTTTTCGACTGATGAAGCACAAAAGGATGATATCGGCGGGAGTGCTGATAATAATATGTGTCCTGACCGCAGGGATGTTTCCGGTTACCGGCCGGGCGGCCTCGTTTTTCGGCAGGGACGATGTCGTTTCCGTAAAGGCCGGCACGATCGCTGCGGGCGGCGGTTATGCGGCTTCCGGGCAGGTGCGCGGCGTCGGATATACTTCGACCCTGTATGACGCAACGAACGGGCTGCCCACTTCCGACGCGATGTTCCTGCTCGGAGATTCGGCAGGCTATGTCTGGATCGGCGGCTACAGCGGCGTTATCCGCTATGACGGTTCGGTGTTTGAGAGACTGGATTCCTCCGACGGTCTGACCAGCGCACGCGCGTTTTTCGAGGACAGCCGCGGACGCATCTGGGTCGGGACCAACGACAACGGAGTGGTGGTCCTGGAAGGCGCGAACAGGACTCATTATTCGTATAAGGACGGCCTCAGGGCTTCATCGATCCGCAGCTTTGCGGAGGACAGGCACGGCAATGTGATAATCGGGACCACCGCGGGACTCGTGTATGCCGACCGCAGCGGGACCATGCATCAGATATCGGATGACAGGCTCGATCAGGAGCGTGTACTCAGACTCGATACGGATATCGCGGGCCGCATATTCGGACAGACTTCGGGCGGCCTGATCTTTGCGATAGACGACTGCGGCGTGAGCGAGGTCTATTCGAGCGAAGAGCTCGGCATCGACAGGATAACCACTATCCTTGCGGACCCTTCGTTCCCGGGACATGTCTATATCGGCACCTCGGGAGATTACATCTATTACGGCAGTTTCGGCGATATAGCTTCAGAAATGAAGCTGATATCCGTTTCGCCCATATCTAACATACACTGGATGAACTACGACTGCGGAAGAGTGTGGGTTTCTTCAACATCCGCAATAGGTTATCTGGATGAATACGGCGGAATGAACCTCCTCGGGAACACGCCTATGGACAGCGGGATCGAGATGGTCACGTCCGACTATCAGGGCAACCTCTGGATAGCGTCATCCACACAGGGTGTATTAAAGGTCGTGACAAACAATTTCGTCGATCTGACGGAAGCATCGGGCTTTACCGAGTCGGCGGTCAACGCTGTCGCGCTGAGCGGCAATACGATCTACATCGGTACCGACAACGGCTTAAGAGCCGTGGACAAGTACGGGAATCCCCTTACGGACAGGCTGACCGAATACATCGGAGAGAACCGCGTACGCTGCATTCTCCGGGACGATATCGGGCGCATCTGGGTATCGACCTATACGGGCGGTCTCGGACTCGTATGCCGCCTGCCCAACGGGACGATATATTCCTACACTACCGAAGACGGCATGCCGAGCAATGAAGTGCGCGCGGTCGTACAGGGGGCCGACGGCAGGATACTGGCCGGCACCAACGGCGGACTCGCGATCATAAAGGACGGCGCGGTGGTGAGGACTGTCGGCAGCAGCGACGTTATCAAAAACACGGTATTCCTTACGGTTGCCGAAGGGCCGGACGGCAGGATATATGTGGGTTCGGACGGCGACGGCATATATGTCATAGACGATAAGAGCGTATCCCGTATCAACAGGGATGAGGGGCTCTCGAGCGATGTCGTCATGAGGATCAAATGGGACGATGAGAGGCAGGTATTCTGGATCGTTACCTCAAACTCGATAGAGTATATGAAGGACGGGGCCATCATCAATGTGACCACGTTCCCTTACAACAACAACTACGATCTGTATCCCAACAGGAGCGGAGAGCTCTGGATACTTTCTTCTTACGGCCTCTTCCGTGTGAAGGCCGATGAAATGCTGGCCAACAGTGTCGAGGATTACAGGCTCTATACGATAGCGAACGGATTGCCTTATTCGATGACGAGCAATGCCTACAGCGCGCCCGATACCGACGGAAACCTCTATATCGCAGCGAGAAAGGGCGTTATCCGCGTCAATATCGACAACTATTTCGACGAGAGCAATATGATCAGGATAGCGCTTGATTCGGTATACTGCGACGATGAACGGATACTGCCCGATGAAAAGGGCATATATAAGATCCCCGCGTCAAAGGGCAGGGTCAGCATCATGCCCTCAGTCCTGGATTATACGAACATGAACCCTCTGGTGTACATTTATTTCGAGGGCGCCGGAGACGGCGGGATCACGGTTACGAAGGACCGGCTCGGAGCGATCGAGTATATGGATCTGCCCTACGGTAACTATATCCTGCACGTGCAAGTCCTCGGCGGAGACGGGAAAACGGTGCTTTCCGACAGCGCATTTAACCTGCTTAAAAAGCCGCGTATCATGGAGCTGTTCATCGTGAGGTTTATCCTCGCGGCGCTGATCATTGCCGCTACGGGCTTTATCGTATGGCGCTTCATGAAGACGACCGTCATCCGCAGGCAGTACGAAACGATCAGCCAGGCAAAGGACGAGGCTGAGCGCGCGAATACCGCGAAGTCACGATTCCTTGCCAATATGTCGCATGAGATACGAACGCCCATCAACACGATCATGGGCATGAACGAGATGGTCCTGCGTGAGGACGCGACGGGCGTGCCGAAGGGCTAT
>JAGCSS010000249.1 GCA_017964055.1 Lachnospiraceae bacterium | reverse complement strand
GCGTACGCCTCTGGGGCGTTATCACGGACGAAGAGCCCTTCACGGAGCACTGCAGCCTGGGCGCGGAGATACGCGAGATCATAAAGACGGTTTATACCGATTATCATTATCTGCTTTAAAAACCAGTTAAGGGGCGGTTCTTCCGCCCCCTTTTTGTATCCGGTATGCACGGGCGGCAACGAGTAAAACTTCCGGAGACACGCTTATCCTGCGTTTCGCAAACAGGCGATGCGAAAGTATAAACATTCTGTGCGAAACGCTACGGATGCGACGCACAGCGTCGCGTGTATGAAAACCGCGTTGCGGTTTCCCCACATACGCTCCGATTCGGACGCAGCGGACACTAAGCGCCCTCTCGCTGAACCTGCGAGAGGAACGTTCGCTCTGACATCAACCGCACTACGTGCTTATTCAGTCCGTACCGGCACGGTTACAAGCCTACGGCTTGTATCGCACCGGTATCGGCCCGAACGGGCTTCGCCCGGCTGATGTCTTACGCTTCACTCGCAAGTGCCGGCGCCCTCAACGGGTCTCGGAAGTTTTCTCTGCGGCGCCCGTGCATTTTGTACACATCTGACGGGGCGGAAGAACCGTCAGGTTTGCAGTGAATGCTCGTAGTCATCTCATCACTTCGTAATTCTCCTCATAATTCCGACAAATCTGGTGCCAAAAAGGAATTTATCTGGTATAATAAGTCCACAATAAACCGTGGGATTGATCATCCCCGCAAGGCCGCGACTCGGCTGCAGTGCCGGACATTTTTAGATATCAGATAAGATATTTTAGCGGAAAGAAAAGTATAGTCTTTCAAATATGATTCATATCTTAACAAAGGAGAAAAGCTATGGGAAGGAACGGAGCAGATATTAAGGATTTGATCAAGCTTTGCGAAGGTCACAAGATCTACATCCAGACTCACAATATCCCCGACCCCGATGCGATCGCGTCGGCGTTCGGACTGCAGGAGCTGCTGAAGAGATTCGGCATTCAGTCGACGATCTGCTATGATGGCGATATCGACAAGCTGAGTTCTTCGAAGATGCTCGAGATGTTCGGCATAGAGATGTTCGCGGATGACGATATCGTATCAGAGATGAATCCCGAGGACTATATCATCTGTGTCGATTCGCAGAAAAATGCGGGCAATATCACAGATCTGCCCGGCGATGAGGTGGCGGCGATCGACCACCATCCGACGACCGCGAAAAATGCGGACGTTGAGTATCAGTATAAGGACGTGCGTCTGCTCGGCGCATGCAGCACGATCATTGCCGACTATTACCGCGATCTGAACATTACGCCTTCGACCGATGTGGCCACAGCTCTGCTCTACGGCATCAAGATCGACACGCTCCAGTTCTCTCGCGGCGTTTCCTCCGAGGACATCATCGCTTTCGGCATGCTCAACCCGATCGTTGACGTGGTTAAAATGGGTAAGCTCGAGATGAACAACCTCGAGTTCAACGACCTGAAGGCGTACGGCGCAGCCATTGAAAATATCAAGGTTTTCGATTATTTTGGATTTACTCATATCCCGTTCTCATGTCCCGATGCGATGATCGCTATCGTGGCCGATTTCATTCTCTCGCTGATCGAGATCGAGGTCGCCGTGATCTACTGCGACCGCCCCGACGGTCTGAAACTTTCCGTGCGCTCGGAGCGTGACGATATCAATGCAGGAGAAGTTATGGCAAAGGCTCTTGAAGGCATCGGCAACGGCGGCGGACACGCCACCATGGCCGGCGGCCGCATTCCTGCGACTAATCTTCCCATGCTCGGTGATCACAAGGATGATATCCTCATTGAGCGCTTCATGAAGGCCATGGGGATGAAGTTCTGAAATCCTCCGCAACAGCGGGTTGCTTGAAACAGCTCATGCACTGAGTTAGAATCATGTCAGACACAGCGGGCCGGCATTATCCCGGACCCTGCGCTGGCATTCGCAATCATACAGGAGGATCCACATGAGCACACAGGAAGTATTATACGCTCTCAGAACAAAGAACGGTCTCTCTCAGGACGATCTGGCCGAGAAACTGTTCGTGACCCGTCAGGCCGTATCCCGCTGGGAAAACGGCGAAACCGTACCTAACACCGAGACCCTCAAGCTTTTATCCAAGCTGTTCAAGGTTTCGATCAACACTCTGCTCGGCTCGCCCCAGCAGCTCATCTGTCAGTGCTGCGGCATGCCGATGGACGATTCGATCATCGGCAATGACGAGGACGGCACGCCTAACGAGCACTATTGCAAATGGTGCTACGCCGACGGCACCTACACCTATCACGACATGGACAGTCTGATCGACGTCTGCGTAGGCCACATGGTAAACGAGAATTTCACCGAGGATCAGGCCCGTGCCTATATGAAGCAGGTACTGCCCACGCTCGACTACTGGAAGCGCTACGAAGAGCTCAGCGATAACGGTGAGTTTGAGGAATTCAAACAGCAGCTGATCAAGGAGATCAACGACCTGCACATAGAGGGTATGCCCGAGGTAAAATCGCTCAATGCCCTCGTCGGCAGCTACGTCAACCTCGCCTATCCTCTCCCGAGCGGCGCCAAGGTCAAGTTCCTGAACGACGGCACCACGTATCTGGGCAACCAGCTCGAGTCCGAGTTCGGCGGCGACCGCTGCTTCGGAGTGCTCGCGAACATGGACTTTATCATGGTCTGCACATATGGGTGCGAAGGCGCCGACCCGGAACTGGTGCTATACAAGAAGAGATAATTACACAAACTCGATCAAAAACTCCCCTGCCTCTTATGACAGGGGAGTTTCTGTTTTATCGATGAACGATCCTGTGCCTTATATCAGCCGATCATCAGCGCTTAAGCCAGTGTGGCGCCGAGAGCCTTGCAGTTGGCGATCTCTGCATCGCCGGGGGTCTCGTTTGCGAGTACGCTCTCCGCAGCGAGGCTGATGCCTGAGGATTTGCAGCGGTCCTCCCAGTCTCTCATCCACTGGCCGTCGCCCCAGCCGTAAGAACCGAACAGAGCTACCTTCTTGCCCGCAAGCGCCCCTTCAACATCCGCGAACATGGGCTCGAATTCGGAATCCTCGAGTTCCTCCGCTCCCATTGCGGGGCAGCCGAATGCGAGGGCATCATAGCCGGCAGCCTTGCCGTTGTCAAAATCGGCGGCTTCGAATATGTCCGCCTGAGCACCCGCGTCCTTCGCGCCGGCCAGGACCGCCTCTGCCATTGCCTTTGTATTGCCTGTTCCGCTCCAGAACACTACAGCTATCTTACTCATCTTTCATCCTCCTTAGATTGATACCGTCCCGAAAGAAGCTCTGCTTTCCCGGAATCGGACTTATATCGCGATATCCCGTGCTTCCCTACCGCAGCCCTCGGCCACGATCAGGCTTTCCAGGTTTACGCCTTTTTTCGCTTTTCTCCGATAGATATCCGTGCATCTGCGATAACTGTCGAAGATCTTTACCGCCTCATCGCGGTTGCTGTATGCTTTCCAGCAGCCTGTGCACTGTACGCCGCAGCATGGGCTGTTCATGAACGCTCTGACGTCCGAGGGCGGATACCCCAGGAACAGTCCGATCTCATGGGGGAACTCGCTGTCTTCCTTCAGATGCCTCACGAGCTGTACCAGGCAAAGGTTCGGATCATCGCAGCAATAGCCCTTTTCCGAAAGGATCGTTGCCGCTTCGTCTCTCTCCAGATCACGTTTCAGGCGCTCGGGGCGATACAGATAGAACATCGTTGTCCGCTCGGTTTTCCGAACGGGAATGATCCGGAGTCCCTTTTTACGCAGTATCCTGTTCAGCGAGCATATGTCCTGCGTCGTTCCCGATCTGTCATTTTTCAGGGAAAACAGATTCCCTGTCTTTATCCCCGCCAATGTCGGAGCACAGTTTTCTATCACAGCTTCTTTGAGCATATATACCACCTCTGACAAATGTTAGCATCTGCTAACCCAATATCAAAAAAATATATCCGCCTCACGGCAGTGTTTTGTGCGCACAAACCCATTACAGTTGGTTAGCTTTTGCTAACCTGTTGGCTATTCTATCAGATTCCTCAGGGGATGTCAACATCTTATTAATTAACAGGTCATAAACAATATTGTTCACAATTTGTTTATTTGCCCTCCGACACTTTCCCATGGTAAACTGTTAAATGTAATTCACTACTCACAGCTTATGCATTCATACACACCAAAGGGGGTTTTTGATGCGCAATATTGATACGTATGCTGCGAAGCAGGCAGAACTGTGCACGCTCTGCGGAGATTTCGATCCGGAGCTGTACAGCAGATTCGGGGTCAAGAGGGGCCTCAGGGACCTGAACGGTCAGGGAGTCGTTACGGGTCTCACTAACATTTCAAGTGTCACATCTATGCGGGAGGAAAACGGACAGCTGATCCCGTGCGACGGCGAGCTGCTCTATCGCGGATACGATGTCTGCGACCTCATCAGGGGCGCGGGCGAGCGCGACAGAATCTACGAAGAGGGCGCTTATCTGCTCCTGTTCGGCAGGCTGCCCACAAAACAACAGCTCGACGAGTTCCACGACATTATCGCGGAAAACATGACTCTTCCCACCAATTTCACGCGCGATGTCATCATGAAAGCGCCGGAAGCCGACATCATGAGTTCGATGACAAAATCCATCCTGACGCTGGCGAGCTACGATGATCAAAAAAACGATCTTTCGATACCGAATGTTCTGCGGCAGTGCATGCAGCTGATCGGTACGTTCCCGATGCTCGCGGCGTACAGCTACCACGCCTACAATTACTACAAAAACTGCGAGAGCATGTTCGTGCACAGGCCCGACAGGTCTCTGTCCCTGACGGAGAATTTCCTGCGTCTCCTGCGTCCGGATATGCAGTTTACCGAGCTCGAGGCGCGTACTCTCGATGTTGCTTTCCTGCTGCACATGGAGCACGGCGGCGGCAATAATTCAACTTTTACTACACGTGTAGTAACATCCTCCGGTTCCGACACCTACTCGGCGATCGCGGCCGCTATGTCCTCGCTCAAGGGCAAACGCCACGGCGGTGCTAATTTGATGGTCATGGAGATGATGGATGATATCCGAGAGAATGTTACCGATACCGGCGATGAGGATGAGATCGCCTCATATCTTACAAAGATCGTCCGCAAGGAGACATTTGACCGCAAGGGTCTCATCTACGGCATGGGACACGCTGTCTATTCGATCTCCGATCCCAGAGAGCGCGTATTCAGGGGTTTCGTAGAGCGTCTCGCCGGCGAAAAGGGCCGCGATAAGGACCTGCAGCTGTATGAGTCCATCGAAAGGCTCGCACCCGAGATCATCGCCCGTGAGCGCCGCATATACAAGGGTGTCAGCCCGAACGTGGATTTTTACAGCGGATTTGTCTATGAAATGATGGGAATCCCCAGAGAGCTGTTCACTCCGATATTTGCCATCGCGAGGATCGTCGGCTGGAGTGCGCACCGTATC
>JAGCSS010000248.1 GCA_017964055.1 Lachnospiraceae bacterium | reverse complement strand
TCCATAGTTTTTAACCAACCTTTCTTCGAAATACTCCGTATCCGTATTTATTGAAATCTGTACTGTGTCATTGGCCTGTTGACAACAAACACTATACACGGGCATTCTTAAACGGTCTTTTAAGTTAAATTAAAAAAAGATTAAAAACGAGTTTATTTTTCAAGGCTTGGGAAATCTCCGCACCTTCCGCACTCACCTCGAAGGTGCAGCTGCCTGCCTCATATCCCGAGCGCAGCACCGCCATCGCGCGGCCGTTATATCTAACCGTTTCGGGTTTGGTGTAATTATCTTCGGTGACAGGATCCGCGGAGCCGAACCCCGCGAGCACCGCTCCGCCCGTGACGGCTGCCCTGAGCGGGATCTTCGCGTCGGGGACCACCCGTCCGTCCGCATCCGTTATCTCTATCCCTACGTATATCAGGTCGTGCCCGTCCGCGCGCATCTCCGTCTTTTCGGGGATCAGGCGGATACTCTTTGCCTCACCTGTCGTCACCAGCTCGTCCCGCGATACCTCATGTCCACCTACATAGCTTACGGCCTCGAGCTTTCCGGGCCTGTAGGCCGTCTCAAAGCGGACCGAATACGGCAGGGGCCGCTCCATGGATACAGGCTTTCTGCCGAGTGACTCTCCGTTTAAGAAAACTTCGACCTCTTCCGCGCGCGAGAATACCACGATCTCGATCTGTTTTCCCTCGTAGCCCGCATAGTTCCAGCTCGGGAACACGTACGGGAAGCCCCACATGCTGACGATCTCCTTTTTGCCGTAAGTATCGGGATGCATCGAATAAAGGTGAGTCTTCCCGCTACCCCAGACGATGCTGCGGTACTCGCCCTGCGGCTTCATCATGCCCGTGATGTCAAAATCCGCGTCGTTGGCGAGCCTCCAGGGATAAGGCGATGCCTGCTGCGGCATCAGGTCCCAAGGGTTCTTCGGCGCAGCCGGATCGTCCGCATCAACATACGCAGCCTTTCCGATACCTGCCTCTCCCAGATAATCCCATGCCGTCCAGGTAAAGTCTCCTATCACATAATCCCGGCTCTCTACCATAGGCCAGCGGAAGCCTATCTCCTTCGGGAAATTCTCCGATCCCAGGATCACCCTGTCGGGATACATTTCGTGGTCGCGCTCGTAAAGATCCTCCATGTAATTGTATCCGACGATATCGAGACCGTTTGTAAACGGCTCTGTGACCTGCTCCCAAAGATGTGTCCCGAACCCGTCCGAGGCATTCTGTGCCTGACTCTGCCCTATCGCCATAGCATCGTCGAGCCCGCTCCAGAGTGAGCAGATGCCGTTGCTGACCGGTCTGGTCCCATCGAGCGACCGTATCGTCCGTGCGAGCCGCGCGGCCAGCGCATAGCCGTCGCTCAGGCCTCCGCGTTCGGGTATCTCATTGCCCGTCGACCACATGATGACGCAGGGATGCGTCCTGTCTCTTTTTACAAATGCGGTGAGATCCTTTTCCCAGTCCGCAGCAAAATACTGATTATAATCGCCTCCGCGCTTTCCTATGGACCACGCGTCGAAGGCCTCGTCAAACACATACATGCCGAGCCTGTCGCAGGCCTCGATCAGTGCGGACGAAGGCGGATTGTGAGCGGTCCTGATCGCGTTGAAGCCCTCTGATTTAAGTTTTTTAATCTTTCTCGCCTCAGCCTCGTACAGCGAGACCGAGCCCAGCAGACCGTTGTCGTGATGCAGGCAGCCGCCCCTGAGTTTCACGGTTTTTCCGTTGATGCGCAGGCCTCTGACCGCGTCCGCGGTGACGGTCCTTATACCGAAAAGTACCGATGCCTCATCAACGGTCACATTTTCATTTTCAACAAAGTGCGTGCGGTATACGCCGATATCCCCTACCATTACCTCAACCCTGTACAGATTCGGGTCCTCAGCGCTCCAGAGCCTCGGCTCCTTTACCGTAAATGCGATCAGGGCCTTTTCGCGCCCGCAGGCGCCTACCCCGATCACGCGCTGTGTCCGGGCGCAGACGGTTCCGGTTTCCTCCTCTTTCAGCGTCAGCGTGATCTTAGCCAGACGGTTTTCCAGGGTATCGTTCGCCACTTCGACGATTGCCTCAAGGAATGCGTACCCGTCGCTCACCTCTTTTGTGTATACAAAAATACCGTCGGGCACCGCATGCACCCGCGGTCCGTGGAGGAGCTTCACGCCCCTGTACAGCCCCGATCCCGTGTACCAGCGCGAATTGGGCTGCATGCTCGTATTAACATTTATCGTTATGCGGTTTTCCTCTCCGAACGTCACATACTTTGTCAGATCGACGAAAAAGGGCATATATCCGTTGTGCTGCAGCGCGACCCTGCCTCCGTTGATATCGACGGACGCGTTCATCATGGCGCCGTCTATCTGCAGGCCGACGCACTCGTTTTCCCACTCCTTCGGAAGAAATACGTTTTTGGTATAGTTCAAAAGCCCGCCCTTAAAATATCCCATATCGGATCCGGCCGGGGCATCGGGAGCAGTTTCTGTCCCGATCATACCGTCGTGCGGCAGGTTCACTTCAACGCCGGGATCCGTATAGAGCATTCCTATGGAATCAAGATATCCCTGCCTGAAAGTCCATTTCTCATCGAGTGTCAAAGCTTTCATATATGCCTCCCAAATACTTTAGTCTCACGCTCCCAGCAGGTCGCTGAGCTCTGCGAACTGCTCCAGCGTCAGGCTCTCGCCCCTGACAGTCTCGGAAAGCCCCATTTTCTGCAGTGCCGCGGAAACAGCCTCCTTTGAGAAACTGAGCTCCGGAGAATTGTTGATTCCGTTCTGCAGTGTTTTCCTGCGCTGATTGAAAGAAGCGCGGATCAGCGCGAACATCAGCCGTTCGTCCTTAACCTTTACCGGAGGCTCCTTGTGGAGCGTCAGACGGATGACCGCGGAACCGACGTTGGGACGCGGCATGAAGCAATTGGGCGGAACATTGGCCGCGATATAAGCGTCCGCGTAATACTGCACTGCCAGAGATAGTGCTCCGTAGTCCTTGCTGCCGGGGCCGGCCTGCATGCGCTCGGCCACTTCCTTCTGCACCATGACCGTGATATTGTCTATCGGAAGCCGCTCTTCTAGCAGCTTCATGACGATCGGAGTCGTTATGTAATAAGGCAGATTGGCCGCCACCTTGATGGGCCTCCCGCCGTTTTTCTCTTCGATCAGCTTTTTCAGG
>JAGCSS010000247.1 GCA_017964055.1 Lachnospiraceae bacterium | reverse complement strand
ATGAATGCGCGCATCCTCGATAACAGGGTGCTCACGGCAGATGAGACATCGGGCTTTGAGGCAAAGAGCGTTGCCTGGAGCGAATTTGCGAACGGATGGCAGACGAAGGACGGCGGCAGCATCACATTTACCGTTAACGCGAAAAGGATCGGAATACTGTATTACAGAAGTGTTTCGGGTACTTACGGCAGAGCGGATATCCTGATAGACGGGAAGAGCGTGCGCGCGATAGACGCGGACTTTTCCGGAGGCTGGGGCAACAGCGTGTATGCAGAGCAGGTATATTCGGGCAGTGAGACGGGGACACATACGGTGACGGTTACGGTGTCTGAGGGCAGCTGCTTTGACATACTGGGAATACTGGTCACAGAATAAAAAGAAAAGGCGCCTGTCACCATAAACAAAAGTTTATGGTGACAGGCACCGCTGTTTTACCGATGGTTATTTCTTCGAGCCTTCGAGTGCCTTGTAAACGCATGCCGCGATGGCTGCGCCGACGAGAGGACCTACGATGAATACCCATACCGAAGCAATGGCGTCCGTCTTGCCGCCGATGGCTGCGACGATCGCGGGGCCGATGCTGCGGGCGGGGTTAACGCTGGTGCCCGTAAGGCCGATGCCGAGGATGTGCACTACAACGAGGGTCAGACCGATCACCAGTCCGCCGAACGACCCGTGGGCGGCCTTTTTCGAGGTTACACCGAGGATCGCGATCACAAAGATGAAGGTCAGAACGATCTCAACCAGGAGTCCCGCAAGCGCGCTGCCGTTTACGCCTCCGAGTCCGTTCGAACCGAAGCCGCCGGTCTTGTCGGTTACGCCGCCGAGTTTGAAAATGAGTGCCAGCAGGCCGGATCCCGCGAGTGCTCCGAGGCACTGGGAGATCACATAGCATACGAACTCTTTAACTTCCATGCCGCCGCTTAAGAGTACGCCGAGCGATACGGCCGGATTGATGTGGCAGCCCGAGATATTGCCGATGCTGTAAGCCATAGCCACGATCGTGAGACCGAAAGCAAGAGCCGTGAGCAGGTATCCGCTGCCGTTTGCCGCGTCACAGCCGACGAGCATAGCGGTTCCGCAGCCGAGTACCACAAGTGTCATTGTTCCGATAAACTCTGCCAGATACTTTTTCATAAGTTTCCTTCTCCTTCCACTTTGTTCCAAGCACGCGCAGTTTATGCTTTGCATAATCCTGCTTGCCTTTTCTTATTTAGGGCATGAAAAACGAACCCCATATATAGATTATAGCATTCCTGCGGGGTTTCTCAATAGTTTGGCTTGACGGGACAGGATTATTTTAGTATTTTATAGTATGTGACTTTTCGGACAGGAAAGTTCATAAAAAGAAATAATGACAGTGCCGGAGGCCGGAGGCCTTCAAAGCACGGAACGGAGAGATTTTATGTGGTTTATCTGTGCGCTGATCACCACGCTCGCATGGGGCGCGGCGGATCTGTTTTATAAGAAGGGCGCAGATGAGAAGGACAAATATTCTCATCTGAAGACTTCTATGATAGTCGGTTTTATCATGGGCGGACACGCGATCGCGACGCTGCTGCTGAACGATATCGCTTACGATCCCAAGAACCTGATCATTTACATGCCCGTATCGGCGATGTACATCCTGTCGATGACGGTCGGATATTTCGGACTCAGATACCTGGAGCTTTCGATCTCGTCTCCGATCCAGAATTCGTCGGGCGCGATCACCTGCATCCTGTGTCTGGTAATACTCGGACAGACGATGGACTGGCTCTCGGCCGGTGCCGTTATCCTGATCTGCGCAGGCGTATTTGCGCTCGGTCTGCTCGAGAGGATCAAGCTTAA
The DNA here is from genome assembly GCA_017964055.1 of Lachnospiraceae bacterium. Taxonomy (GTDB): domain Bacteria; phylum Bacillota; class Clostridia; order Lachnospirales; family Lachnospiraceae; genus RUG11977. The sequence goes on along the minus strand of JAGCSS010000247.1, from coordinate 5,922 downwards.
ACAGGATCGTGCGATGCTTCCCGAGGCGGACAAACTCGCCGACGAGAAATACAGGATCGGCGTGGTTGCGTTCCTTATGCCCATCCTTTACGCGATCGTTGATTCGCTCGGTACGTTCTTCGACGCGTTCTATCTGGATGACATCGATGCCACTCCCCTGGTAAACGTTACCGAGGAGACCTTCGAGGATGTTGCGAACATTTCCTATGAGTTCACATTCCTTTTCTGCGGTGTGATCATTTTCATCTTCCTCATGATAAAGCAGGCGGCGGCTATGAAAAAGCGCGCCAATACCAAGGAAAATGAGGCAATGAACACGCTCAAGGGAATCGGCGACGAGGACGATGAGGCACTTATGAGGGCTCTCGCGGATCTCGACGGAAAAGAGACTGTTGCGTCAAAGAATACCGAGGCCGTTTCACTGGCAGGCGAATTCGTGCCGCTGCGGTTCTCGGATCAGGTTAACCGTATACTTGCGGCCGTATTCGAGACCGCGGGCCAGGCCACCTATGTATACGCGATGAGCGGAAACGGCGTGGTCGCGGCTCCGATGATCGCGTCCTACAGCATCGTTTCGCTGATCCTTTCGAGGATATTCCTCAAGGAAAAGCTTACCGCAAAGCAGTACATCGCAGTGGCGGTCGTTATCGCGGGTATCGCGGTACTCGGAATCGTCGAAGGACTTGCCGAATAAACGGTCCGTTTTTGCGTGTAATCCTTGACATTTTGCGGCGAAGCCGCTATACTAACGTTTGTCGCGCAGCCGGGGAGTCAGCGGTGCCCTGTACCTGCAATCCGCTACAGCAGGGGTGATGTTCGGCCGAGGGTGGGGCGTGTTGCGCAGCCCCATATAAGTGATGTTGACGTTTGGGTCTCACACAACAGGAACCCGTGAACCGTGTCAGGGTAGGAATACAGCAGCACTAAGCGGTGCATTCTGTGTGTTGTGAGGCAGCCTGGACCGAGTTAACTGTATGGGTAACGGCGATATTTTTCATTCGAAGCAGAACGCGCGGCTTTTTGCGTGATAAACGAGAGCCCTCAGTACGGGCGCAGCCCGCATCGTCAAAACAGGGTTGTTCACGCAAGCCAAAGGCTTGCAGTGACAGCCGGGTTTTGACGATAGGAGCATGTAATGCGTACTGAGGGCCGAGTGAACAGACATCGAGCAGGCTTTGCCTGCGAGATGTCTTTATTTATTGCGTTTGTTATATTGTTGTCTTATAATTGAAAATGAATAAATGTGAGCAGTGGTAAGGTTTAAAAATCATCTTTGATATTGACCGGAGAATACTCTTATGACTTTAAATTCAACCAATCAGGTATCGGCGGGGACTGTGATCTTCGAAGCGGGCAAGGCGGACGGATGCATCTATATGGTGCTGAAGGGCAAGGTCGTGCTGTCGGGAAGCGGTGCCGGGATCGTCATGGGCGCGGGAACCCTTTTGGGACTCGAACAGCTCATCGGCAGGTCATGCTCCTATACCTGCAAAGCAGTGGAAGACGCTTCGGTTTACGCGGTCTCGGCCGATTCGGAGAAGGCGCTTTTCGCGCTCCTTGCCGCAAACAAGGATTATAACGGGATCACGGTGTATAACCATGCCCGTCTGATATCGGAACTCTCAAAGCAGCAGGGTAAGCTCGCCGAGTGCGCAGCGAGCCTGTATGAGGATATTAAGGCCTTTAACGATGAGTTTTTAAGTACCGCGCAGAAAAACGGGTGCAAGACCGAGATAATGCCTCAGATCGCAGGCATAGAGCCTTTTTCGCCGGCTGCCGCGGAGAATCCCGATACACAGACATTGCTGGAATACTCGAAGATCCCTTATGAGTCTTTTAAGAATTTTTACAGCTTCAGTTCGAAACTCGCCGTTGAAGAAATGAAGCGCATGACCGTCTGCGAGGACTCGCTGCTGCGGGCCTGCGAGGAGACGGCGGATTATGTCGAGGAGCTCTACATGATCCTGGCAGGCAGCGAAAAGAGCCTGTTCCGCAGCCTCATGGGTCTGGCGATAGATCTGAAGAAAAAAGGCGCCGATGCGTCGGTCATCGACGATATGATAACCGCTTGCAGGGAATACACCGACCTGGTAAAACAGCTGATCGGAAACCAGACCCTGCGCACATGGCAGGTCGATGAGGACAGGCTCGCGGAGATGTTCGTGGCCTACATGGGCGGCGGTGATTTCCGTGACGAGAACGATGTGGCGGGAGCGGCCGTAGAGGGCGCGCTCGCAAATCTGGTCAATTCCCTGAACAATTCATTTAAGCAGATCACGGACTACGCGGGCTATCCCAAGGAGAAGACCGAGGCCTTTGCGGAGCTTCTGAGGCAGTTTGCGGAGCTTCCCGACAAGGCCGCTACCGACGAAGCCGTCAGAAAGCTCAGAAAAGGCATCACGGAGCATTACTACGCAGTATATAAGCTGGCGGCGCTCGAGTCCTTCAATCAGGCGACGGTGCCGAAGGCCGTTGAACTGCTGCTCGACCTCGGATTTATCAGCGAAAAACTGATCACGCCGGATGAGCTGGTGCAGATACTTTCACTGAAGAAAACCTCAGTCGATTCACCCTGCAGGGTATATACGATGTCTGAGTGGCTGAGGGCTGTATACAACGAAGAGCAGGAGCCTTCCAGAAACGATCTCGGACAGGACTATGCCGAGGCATTGCGTGAGCAGCGCAAATCGGGAGCGATATCCGAGGAAGAGGCGAAGGAGCTCCTTTCGGACCCCGTCAAAAAGCTCGAATACGAGATAAACAATGTCATGGTCCATGCGAACAGAGTAGTAAACGGCCAGCTCTCGATCTTTGTGCCTTTCCTTTATTCGGAACAGCTCTCGGGCGACATCGAAAGGGGATACATGACCTCGAAGCGCCTGAATTACGCGGTCGAGGACCTTACAGCGATCGATTTCTCGGTATTTTGCCGTGAGGCGCTGTTTGTCGATGAGGAAAAGGGCATTGAGCGCGAGTATGAGATGAAGAACGTTTACCCGAACTTCGTGATCTATCCGATCGCGGGTGAGAATGTGGTAATGTGGCAGGAGATCACGGGCAGGAAGCGTGACAGCGAGGGCAGGTTCTTTGCTCCCGCATTCGCGTTTGTGGGCCTCAACGATATGCTGACGCGCGCGTTCGGACATTTCAGATGGGCGCTGTGCAAGACGATACAGGGCGTAAACTGGAACAATATCCAGGTGCGCTCGCTCACCGCGGAGTATTCGGATTATATCCAGTTCTACAAAAAGAATCACGACCTGTCCGATGAGTGGAAGGAAAAGGTCAAGCTGCAGATACAGCGCGGAAGAAACAATCTGCGCCAGGTATTCACGCTCGACTATGAAGCTTGGATCAAGGCCGAGAGCACAGGCTCGGTACGCCTTAACAAGGTAGTGCGCGAGATGCTCGCGACCTATTGTCCGTTTGCGGCAAACATCCGTGAGAATATCTGCCGCCAGCCTATCTTCGAAGCGGCATTCTCAAGGAGCAACAGGGAACGCGCGAAGAAGGTTCATGAACTGGAACTGCGCCATAAGGCGCTCGAGGCCAAGGGCATAGAAGTACCCGAGGAGCTTGTGAGGACGCTGGAATTCTATAAGAGTCTGTAAAGCGGCAGTGATTTGGAGCGGTTATGCTTGAAGTAAAAAACGTTATCAAGGATTATCACGGCAAAAGAGTCGTGGACGGGCTGTCCTTCAGTGTCGATAAGGGGCAGATACTCGGGATGATCGGCGCGAACGGCGCCGGCAAATCTACCTGCGTATCGATGATAGCGACGCTTATAAGACCGGACGGCGGGACCATACTTTACAACGGCGAGGACATTGTCTCAAACCCGCGCGCGATACGTTCTAAGATGGGCTTCGTGCCGCAGGACATCGCTTTGTACGAGACACTTTCCGGCATGGACAATCTCCGTTTCTGGGGGAAGAGCTACGGAGTATCCGCGGCCGCGCTCGATGCGGCGATAGAGAGAGTATGCGGGATCATCGGTTTTGACCGTGATATGCTGAAAAAGCGTGTCAGCGAGTATTCGGGCGGCATGAAGAGACGGCTGAACATAGGCGTTGCGCTGCTGCATGAACCCGAGCTGGTAGTGCTCGACGAGCCCACGACGGGTATCGACATACAGTCCGGCAGCCAGATACTCGAGGCCATAGAGAGTCTTAGGACACAGGGGACGGCCGTTATCTACGTTGGCCATTATATGGAAGAAGTTGAGAGGATCTCGACGCATCTCTGCGTGATGGACGGCGGCAGGTGCCGCGCGTTCGGCGCAAAGGACGAGCTGCTCGGGACCCCGGAGGGAAGGATCACGCTGACGGAGCTCTATAACAGGCTCTGCGGGCAGCGGTAATGTAAGAGGAAGAATTAGGAAAGCAGGTGCGGACCGGTGGAAAGGTACAGGAATTTTATCCGTCTGGAACAGATGAAAGAGAATATCAGGGCAGGCAGGAACGAGGAGGCCCTGAAGCTGGCTGACTGTCTCAGTCCGTCCGTGGTCAGGAGCAATTCGGACCTCACCATCATGTCCGATCTCTATCTGGAGAGCGGCATGCTGGCCAAGGCGGGAGAGTGCCTCGACGAGCTCTATTCACGCAAAAAGACGCGCAGCATCCTGATGCAGCTGATCAATCTTTCGGTGCGCCTGAAAAAGGTCGAAGAAGCGGAGAAATACTACCGCGAGTTCAAGGCGATGGCGCCCGATGATTTTTACAATTATATTTTCCGTTACAGTATAGACAAGATCAAGGGCAGAAATTACGACACCCTGATCGAACATCTCGAAAAGCTCAAAGCTACGGAGTATATCGATTCGTGGGCGTATGAGCTCGCGAAGCTGTATCATAAGGCAGGCAGAAAGGATGACTGCATACGTGAATGCGACGATATAGTCATCTGGTTCGGCGACGGTGAATACGTGGACAGGGCAAAAGCCCTGAAGGCATATTATCTGGGCGAGCTCTCGGGTGTTATGCATGCGGGTAAGGCAGACCGGAACGAGGAGCAGGCCGGAACAGGCGCTGATACACAGAACGCTCAGGACGCGGACGACTCCGGGATAGTCGAGATCATAGGCAGTGTCGAAGAGGCTGCAGCCACGCTTACCGGGGAAGAGAGTGACGACGATATGGTAGTTGTTCCCGGTGAGGAGCCTGACGGCCGAACAGCTGAGGACGCCGGTGAAGCAGCCGCCGCGGATACATACGGGGAGTCTGATGAGCGTACACAGGCAGAGCCTGAGCTGGAAAGCGTGGCCGCAGTTGAGGCTGAAGCAGCGCAGGATGGCGCTGAGGGTGAAAACGAGGAAGAGTCCGATTTTGCCGAGGAGCTCAGGGACTTCGAGCAGGACACCGACGATATCAAGATCGCGGACGAAGTATTTGCGCAGATAGAGGGCTATGAGGGCGGCTACATCGAAGTGGAGCCCGTGGATGTCTCGGGAGTATTTAACGACGAAGATTTCGATGACGGCAAAGAACAGGGCGTGAGCGCCCCCGATGCGGATAAGACCCGCGCGGAGAATGAGCCTGCCGCGGATGAAGTAATAGAAGAAGAGATGGAGCTCGAAGAGGACGAAGATGAACCCGGGACTGCGGAGGTCATCGAGTCCGAAGAGACAGCGGATGAGGAAGACCTTGAGGATGCAGGAACTCCTGCCGGGGAATATGCGGACGGAAACAATGCTGAGTACGTGAGCGGGGAGTACGTTGCAGAGTCCGAGGCTGAGGCAGAGTCCGAAGCAGAGGCAGAAAACGAGGCTGAGACAGAGACTGAAGCGGAAGCCGGGACGGAAACAGAGCCTGAGATCGAAACAGAGACTGAAGGTGAGATTGAGGCAGAGGTCGAGGTTGAGCCTGAAGCAGAAGCTGCGGTTGAAGCTGAACCTGAAAATGAAAGCGAGCCGGAAGAAGAGCT
>JAGCSS010000246.1 GCA_017964055.1 Lachnospiraceae bacterium | reverse complement strand
CTGTTATTCCAGATGCAACCACGCAACTGTCGATTCGGAGCCCGTCAGCCAGCTGACCGGTGAAGAGTGGGGCAGGATATTTGACGAGGCGGATGACCTCGGCATCAGCTTTATCCTGCTCGCGGGCGGAGAGCCCATGCTGCGCAGGGATGTCATCGAGGCAGCAAGCAAAAAGAAGAGTATACTCTTCCCGATATTCACGAACGGAACCTTCATGGATGACCGGTACTTCGACATGTTCGACAAGAGCCGCAACCTGGTTCCCATCATGAGAATCGAGGGTAAGAAGGATATCACCGACGCAAGACGCGGCGAGGGCATCTATGACCGCCTGATCAAGAACATGGACGAGCTGCATGAGCGCGGCCTGATATTCGGCGCATCGGTTACCGTTACCACGGAAAACGTTAAGGAGGTCACCTCTGAAGAGTTCTTAAACGAGCTCTCCGAAAGGGGCTGCAAGGCCGTGATCTTCGTTGAGTTCGTGCCTGTCACCGATGAGAGCAAGGAACTGGCTCCCGGCGAGGCAGAGCGTGAGTATCTTAAGAATGAGATCGCAAGGCTCAGGGAAGAGAGACCCCAGATGGTCTACATCTCATTCCCCGGCGATGAGAAGAGCTCGGGCGGCTGCGTGGCAGCGGGCAGGGGATTCTTCCACATCAACTCGCACGGAGGAGCCGAGCCCTGTCCCTTCTCACCTTATTCGGATGTGAACATCAGGAATTCATCACTGCGCGATGCAATGCACTCTCCGCTTTTTGTGGCACTGCAGAGCGGAGACATCCTGCTGGACGATCACGAGGGCGGCTGTGTGTTGTATGAAAAGCGTGAGCTCGTCGAGCAGCTTATGAGGAAAGAAAATGGCCAGACTGCTTAATTTAGCTATCGTAATACTTGAGATCATAGCCTTTGCGAAGGTACGCAAGCGCGGAGGGGGCCTTAAAAAAGGCCTGACCTTTTACACGATCATCTCCAACCTGATCGCGTGCGCGGCATCACTCATGCTCGTTATATTCGGGCAGAGAGGATTTGTTGAGGTTGCGCGGTTTACGGCGACCGGCATGCTCGCCATGACGTTCTTCGTCACGGCATGCATACTCGTGCCTTTGAGCGGCAGGGTAAAGGAGCTGCTCTTCTCGGGCAGCGGACTGTTCCATCACCTGCTGATCCCGGTGCTGTCCGTGGTATCGTATATCTTTGCCGAGGACAGGGCCCCGATCGCATGGGTATGGGTTCCTGTGATCATAACCCTTATATACGGCCTTACGATGCTGTATCTGAACGCGACCGGAAAGGTCGACGGACCGTACCCCTTCTTCCGCGTGAACAAGCTCGGTGCGGTAAAGACTACAGCATGGATGGTGGTTCTTATCATGGCGGTGAGTGCTCTTTCGGGCGCGGTCGGATATAAAAGACCGGCGCAGAGCGATGTTAAATACATATTTGTCCACGGGCTTTCGGGCTGGGGCAGCTATGATGCGATAAACGAATTTATCCCTTACTGGGGACTGACCGGCGGCAGTGTCGTAAGATACCTGAACAACCGCGGCTATGAGAGCTATGCGGCTTCGGTCGATCCTACGGGAAGCGCCTGGGACAGGGCCTGCGAGCTGTACGCGCAGCTGACGGGGACACGCGTCGATTACGGCGAGGCGCACAGCCGTGCGGCCGGACATGAGCGCTTCGGCAGGGACTTTACCGGACATGCCCTGCTCGATGATTTCGGAACGTCAAAGTTCGCGCTCATCGGGCATTCCTTCGGAGGAGCGACCATCAGGGTATTCTCCGAGATACTGCGCGACGGCAGTGCCGAGGAACGCGCGGTGACCGATGAGGCAGACCTTTCGCCGTATTTTAAGGGCGGCAACGGGGATAAGCTCTTTGCGCTCGTAACGCTCGCGGCGCCTACGAACGGGACAACGGCCTACGATCTGTACGAGGATGCGAGCTTCGATACGACGGCGGTCAAGGTGGATGAGAAATACGAGAAGACCTCAGGCGCCGTATCGCGAGGGACAAAGGTCGTTCCAGACGGCAGGGCATCCTGGGATTACGCTTCGTACGACATGCACATAGACAATGCGCTCGCGCTCAACGAGAGGATAACCACGTTCAACGATGTATATTATTTTGCGTATCCCTGCTCGTCTTCGATCGTAAATGCGGACGGGAGCGTCTCACCCGACCCTTCGATCACCGAGAGCATTTTCATGAAGGGCGCTGAGATAATGAGCAAGTATACGGGTGTCACAAAGGGCGGCACGCAGATAGGCCCCGCATGGCAGTCCAACGACGGCCTCGTAAACGAGATCTCCGCCGGCGCGCCTTTGGGTGCCCCGCAGAGCAAATTTGCGGACGGGACAGTGCCCGAGCCCGGACGGTGGTACGTAATGCCCACGTTCAGGGGAGACCACATGGCTTTCCAGGGAGGTCTCACAAAGCGCATAAACATTAAGCCGTTTTATCTCGAACTGGCAAAGATGATATCGGAACTGTGACCGTGAAACGGTAAATAGGGAACCTGCATACAGAGGTGCGGGTTCTTTTTAGTACCATAAAAGTGCAGATGTCAGAGGTAATAACTCTCTAACAACTGTGATGCAAAATCATCTTACCGCGCACATAGCAGGCGGTGCAGTCATCGCGTATATTTGCAGACACTGCCAGAAAGGTATTATCGATTATGCGGGTGGGAAAGCAGATTACAATGCTAATTGAATATGGAGAAATAAATTGGCGGCTGTTTGGATCGTAAAACAGTCGCCATTGTTTACTGTTATTTTTTTATGTAGTAGAGTTGACATTCCTGGTCAAACTTAATCTCATAGTCACCACAGAATGATACTAGTTCTTCAGACTCGGTATTTGTTTCGTGTTTGAACTTATTATACTTTGCTGCTAAATCTGCCAT
>JAGCSS010000245.1 GCA_017964055.1 Lachnospiraceae bacterium | reverse complement strand
CGCGCATATGATGACCTGAAATCCCGAAGATATCCCGATCCAGGGCTGCCAGTACAGTATGCAGCTCAAAATGGCCGCAATACTGACCACTACCGCCACGCTCTTTGCCTTTTTCACGGCAGGAACGACTATGGCAACGAACATGCCGTAGAGCGCGACTCCGAGCGCGGTGCATATCCTCTGCGGAAGCAGGTCCTGACTCAGTCCTCCGAGCAGCGTGCCGAGTGCCCATCCGAAATACGGAAGGGTCGCGAGTCCGAGAAAATAGCGTTTGGAGACCTCTTCTTTCTGCCCCGAAGCCACCGCGAATATCTCGTCGGTGACAGCAAATCCGAGCGCCAGCCGCGCAGGTGTCTTAAAGTCCCTGTCGACCTTCTGGGACAGCGAGATCGACATCAGCGAATACCGCAGGTTTATCACCAGCTGGGATATGAACATCTCGAGGTACGATCCGCCCGCCGCTATGATGCCGATCCCGGCGAACTGCCCCGCCGAGGTCAGATTGGTCATTGAAATGAGTACGGTCTCCCCGATGCTGAGTCCGTATTTTACACCGAGGATACCGAAGGAAAAGGATACGGCCAGATACCCGAGCGCGATCGGGATGCCGTCCTTTAATCCTTTACCGAAACTGTTCACGTGTCATACCTCTTATACCAGATGAAGGATCAGCCGGCCCTCTCCCGTAGCGTTCTGGTGCTGTCCGGCCAGGAGAGCCTCCTCGATAACCTGTGTACAGGAGGTGGAAACAACTCTGTCGGGACGGTTCTTCTTCAGCTCCTCAAGCGTGATATCGAACGAGCCCTTGAGGTTCAGGTAATGGAAATGCTGAAGTCCCAACGTGAATACATGCTCATCCTCAACAGGCTGATCCTCAAAATCAAATCTGAGGAAGGTATGCGTAGCCTGATCGTATTCAACCACAAGTCCCTTAGACAGCTGATAGAACTCACAGTGCTCGCCCGCGAATACGCTGTCGCGGAGCATGTATTTGATCATGTGCTTGAGCTGGGCGCCGGTAACATAAACCATGTGTACGGCGTCGTCGTAAGGGAAGCACTCGTTTAAGTCACCCTTGGTAACGATGGGCCCGAGCTGTTCGTTTCTGATGCTGCCCGATCCGAGCAGGAAGATATCCACGCCGAGCGACTCCTTCATTACATCGCTGAACAGGTCGCCGAGCTCGGTCTCACGGATCCTCGTGGGATGCGTGAGCTGTCTGACGAACTTTGTGATGATGCGGCCGTACTTTTCGTCGGTGCGGTGCTTGTAATTGCCGATGATCTGCTCGATCGCCTCGTCTCTGGGACAGGTTTCCGACTTGATCGGGATCGGCCTCCAGTTGTAGGACTCTATGCAGTTGTCGTCGGTATTGACGATGATATCAAAACGGCCGATCTGGTCGGTTCCGGTTCCCGCCTGAACGATCGGAATGCCGTTCACCACCGCGGGCTCATCGATAAATGTATGCGAATGGCCGCCGATGATAACGTCCACGCCCCATGCGGGATCGAGCATGGCTGCCAGCTTTTTGTCCTCTTCAAAACCGATATGCGTGAGCAGAACGGTGAAATCGATGTCTATAGCGTTGTAGGTATTGCAGATCCTGCCGACTTCCTCTGCCGCGTCCTCGATGTTTACGAAGGTTCCGATCAGGCCGTCGGTCTTGCACTGCGCGATGACATTCTCGGTCAGGATACCGATGAACAGTATCTTCATGCCGCCGACCTCGATCACCTTGCAGGGATTGAACAGGCGGGCATGGTTAGTGGAGATATGCAGGTTCGCGTTAACTATCGGGAAATTGGCGCATTTCTCGAGGAAGAGCGGATGCGCAACGCCGTAGTCAACCTCGTGGTTGCCCAGGGTCACGATGTCGGGTCCGAGCATGTTCATGATCTCGATCGTGGAAATGCCCTGAAACTCCGAGTCAATGATGGATCCGCGGAACATATCACCCGCGATCGCGTAGATAACGTTTTCTTCCTCCTGGCGGACCTTGTTGATATAGCCCGAAAGCATCGAAACGCCTCCGACCAGATTGGAATCAACGTTCTCCGCGAGGAAATCGCCGTGCATGTCGTTTGAATGCAGCAATACAAGTTTCTTTAAGTTTTTCATCTTCTCCTCCTTAATTCATAAACCCTAACCCTCACGCTGTCCGCGCAAAGGGATAAATCATATCGTCATTCCGGCCTTTCGCTGCCGCTCCCGCCCGGTGTCACCAGTCCGTAGAGCGCGGCGTTTATCGAGAGCTCCACGCGGTTGCCGTAGCCGGTTTTATCGAGCATATGCTGGATATGCGACTTTACCGTCTCTTCGCTGACAGCCAGCGTATCGGCTATCTGACGGTTGCTCTTGCCTGTCACCAGCTCACGGAGCACGTCGTATTCGCGATTGGTAAACTCGGTCGAGGGCGCGTTGCCGATAATGATCTTCGGCGTGTTGTCGGGGTAAATGCTCTCCCCCGCCATCGTCCTGCCGATCAGATTGAGCAGCGGCTCCTCCGAGGTCTCCTTGTACCAGAAGCTGTGAACGCCTATCTTCCGGGCGACCCTGATGCTGTTGGGATCGACGTTCGAGGTCACGAGCACTATCCTGGTGTCCGGTGATGTCCTCCTGATCCTTGCCGCCGCGTCCAGTCCCGATTCGCCTTCGCGCATCACTATGTCCATGATGCACAGATCCACAGGGTGCGCGGTGCAGTAATCGGCAGCCTCTCCGGCTCTCGGAAAGCTCCCCTCGAGATTATAGTCCGCCGCGTCGTTGATGATGTACTCGAAAAGACTCCGCGAGGTCTTTTCATCATCGGCAATAACTACTCTGTAAGCCATTTTACTCCCTTCGTCAGTCGGCAGGTATCCTGGCGTAGAGACCCACGCCCTGTCCGACTCTGATTATCAGGCTTCCGCCTTCGGCTTCGAGCTCGTTTCTCAAACTCTTCAAGCCGCCTTTTTCCTCTACTTTCTCTACCTGAAAATTAACGTTGTCACTGATCGACATGTCGTAGAACTCCAGGCCGGACGCCTCGTCCCTGACTCTTTCGCACTTAACGTTTATCTGGTCCGCGCCCGCATGACGCGCCGAATTGAGTATCGCGCAGTTCAAAGCAGAAACCGCAAGTCTCCTCGAACGCTCACCCTGAGGGATCTTGCCCTGTACCTTCAGCTTCATGCCGAGCTGCTTGGCCGTTCTGAATACATAGCCGTAGTCACGGCGCCATTCATCGGGACTCTCGCTCAGCATGAGGATGGCCTGTTTCCTGACCTCCTCGGCTGTTTTCTCAAGGCTCATGAAATTATTGTCCCTGTAGTTGAGGCATCTGCGTGCCAGCAGGATAACCCTGCCCAGATCGTCATGTACCCTGACCTTTGCCGTCAAAACCTCTTTTTCCACGGCAGTCTTCAGACTTTCCTCCGAGAGTTCCTTCAGTTTGATGTTCAGGGCCGCAACCTGCTCTTCCTTTTCCTTGAGCTCCGCGGTCAGGCGATATTCGCGCGTTACATCCGAAGCGACTATCTCCTTTAACGGTATGCCGTCGAGGTCCGCGATCTGCTTTCTGAAGCTGTAATACCGCCCGTCCAGGGTCTGCACGAGCACGGCGTCGTTGTCGTCGGCTATGCTCAGTTCCTTCAGCCTGCGCTCAAACCACTCTCCGTCGCTCAGCCTCTCGCCGGTCAGCTCTATGCACAGCCTGCTCATCAGGTCATTCACGAGTTTGACCTGTCCGCCTTCAAAGTAGCAGCAGATGCCGGTCGGCAGTCTGTCAACGCACTCCTTTACCGATTCGGGACCTATTTTTGTGTCGGTATATTCCTTCGAGATAAGGCGGACCGCCAAAAATGCCGTCACCAGCAGCGGAACGCCGTACATCATCGCGCCGAAGGGCGCATGAGCCGATCCTTTTGAAAAATACCCGCTGACAAGATTCGCCGTCAGAGCCAGCGCGAAATAAATGATACGGTAACTGCTGCTCCTTTTTACCCAGAAACTCTTGACGAAGAAAGCCGCCGAAACGATCGCGATATATACACACAGCACATAAAGCACGAACGATACCGCTCCCGGGATTATCATCTCGCTCATCATAGGCGCATCCCTCCTTCCCCGAAGGAGAGGCTGACCGCATATGTGTCGTCCTCGTATTCCGTATCTATCCGGGCGCCGAGTCTTCGCATCCTCTCGATGATCGGCGCATCAAACCTGAGTGTCTTCCCGGCGTCTATGAGTATCCTGAGCTCGGGACTCTCATTCTTCACGCCGAGCGTTACAAAGATGCTCTTCATGCCCGGGATAGCCTGCTCAATGACCGTTTCAAAAAAGTCATAGCCGGCGAGCATGCTGTCCGCCTGCACATCCGTATGACCGCAGGTCCCTATGTATGCCGAGATGCCGGTATCCTGCAGTACCTCGACGGTTTCGCGGATAGCCAGCCAGAGCTCGGAGATATCGGCGATATCCGAATTATCCGTTACTATCGCCAGATTAAAACGTCTCTTTACAAATACACTCAGGACCATTGCCGAGAAAAGCTTTTCCTCGTCGGGGTCTTTCAAGAGGTCCCTGATCATGGTCAGCTGCGGCGTCACGATGGGTATGATACTGTCGTACAGACGGTTCTGTGTCTCGAATGCCGCTCTTTTGAGTCTCAGGCTTTCGCTCTCCCTGATGACTCCGTTTTCCATCTCGAGCTCCTGTGTATTCTCACGTATCCTTTCGTTTATGCTCTCAAGCTCCGATACGTTCGATACCCATCCGGCCAGACCGCCGTTTATCGGGAATGATGTAAGGAGCCTGCCCGAGCCGACAGCCTTGCTGCCCTCGAGAGACGCCCGCAAAAGTCCCGGCGTAACGCCCTTTAAATTACCGGAGGAGAATACCCTGTTGCCCTTCTGGTCCGCGATCGTGACATTCCAGTCCGAAAGCTCGAATATCCTTAAGTATCCCGAATTGGACGGGATCAGGCCGATATCGATGCAGGCCTCGCAGACACCGAGAAACAGCAGAAGGCAGACCTCCTGGATAAGATACAGCTTAACCCCGAACAATACGGGGGAATTACCACCGTTAATGTAATAAGCGGCATAGAGCACGGTGCCTACGACATAGACCGTAGCCGGGATATACCACCTCTGTCTGCATCCCGAAACCCTGCACCGATGCATCAGTATGATAAATGCTATCAGCGTAAGCCCCGCCATCCAGATAACGACCGGATACTGCAAAAAGCCGTAGGAATGCGCTCCTTCTCCGGTCAGCAGCGCCTCTTCGGAAAAATCGATCAGCCATCCGTGTATGTCATTGGTAAAAACAAACGCGAGCATGATCCCGCTGATCACCCACATGCGGATCCTGAACGGACGCATGCGCACGAACGACTCCTCATCGGGAAGTCCGATGCACAATGCCATGAACAGGCCGAGCACCGGAAGTATGATAAACGGAATGTAATAGCCGTACCACATGTACCGTCCGAAGGTCGGGAACACGCCGCTCGTACGGTAGCGCAGGATTCTGAACGCAAAAAGAAGAAGAAGCATGACACCGCCTGAAACAAGGTGTCTGCAGATATGCTTCTCAACGATATAATATCTGACACGGAATATCCACGCCAAAACGATCGCGCACCAGCCTACCGTCGCGAGATCGGATATCGGAGACCAGAAATGGCCTGCCAGATAAACCGCGTAAACGACCAGTCCCGCGATCAGCAGCACCCTGGTCGGGCGCTCCATCCTTCTCATGCCTTCCTCCTGCAAAACCTGTGCTTGTTATATTACCCGCATGCGCCCGCTCTGACAACACCACTTTGAGTGAAAGAGCGGCCGTGCGGCCTCAGTCTCTGTGATCGCGCCCGTAGACCTCGATCTGCGTAAGAGCCGGGAACGGGCTCGGGTCATCGGCCTTGATCAGACTGCCGAGGCTGAGCCACTCGATGCCTGTCCTGCGTATATTAAAGATATGCGGAACTCCGCATTTTTTCTCCATGGTCACCGTTTCGGCCGTACCGTCCGAGAATGTGAACAGCGCCTTCGTCCACCAGTTGTCATGCGGGAAATCGGCCCTCGTGTAGAGCCTGATCTCGTCGAAGTCCACCTTTCTGCCGAAATCCAGCCTGAACTCCGCGTCATCCTGCCTGTTTATGCCCCATGACTCATAAGGCCATTCACCGTGCGAATCGGCCGCGAGTATGCCGTCTATCGCGTTGACTGCGGCAAAAACGGACTCCCCGCGCGTCTCCACATTGGCCGAAGCATGCGGATAAACACCCGTCGCGTCGTGCCTGTCGAAGGTAGTGAGCGCGATATTCCTGTATGAGTCGATCTCAAAATCCCTCGCATATCTTATCGAGAGATAATGTCTGTTGCCCGCGAACATCAGCGGGTTGAGGTTCTCCTTTTTCTCATATACCGGGATCGGATAGAGGATCGTCTCTTTTGTGAGCAGCACGATCGACTCACCGACAGCAGCGTCCACCCTGACCGCGTAATATCTGCCGGGCGTAATTCCCGAGAACTCGATCACGTCGCCCTTCCTGTATTCTCCGTTCCATGCGAGCACAGCCTGCTCATCACCCGCGGCAGCCGCCTTCGGTACCTTGTCCCAGTCATTGTAAACCGT
>JAGCSS010000244.1 GCA_017964055.1 Lachnospiraceae bacterium | reverse complement strand
GGATCCCGAGTATGTGGGCGAGGCAAAGAAAATCAGAGAACTCTCGAAGGCTTATTCGGCTCAGAAAGGCGATGTATCGCTCGATGCATCGGTTGCGGAGGAGTTTGATCGTGTGATCAAACAGCTGCTTGACGCTCAGATTGATTTTGTTCCTGAGAATACCTCGATCGGCAGCACGATATACGCAGTTAAACCCGGCGACGGCTCCGCACGTGAACAGGCCGCATCCTGTCAGAAGGTGCTCGGAGCATGGGCAAATATCGCAAAAGAATACGCTACCAAGCGCTATCGTTCGAACCTGATAAACTGGGGTATGCTGCCTTTCCTCTACGACGGTGACGAGGTTAAAAAGGGCGATTACATCTACATTCCCGGCATCAGAAAGGCAGTTGAAGAAAAGCAGTCGGAGATAACTGCATGTGTTGTTAAGCCCGACGGCATTTCTAAGATCACGCTCAGGCTCGGCGAACTGACCGACGATGAAAGACAGATAATCCTCGACGGTTGTCTTATCAATTACTACAAGCATTAAAGCGTAAAGTATTTTGCTTTACATATATCAAATTTGTGCCGAGGCACGGAACGGAGAATTATGGACAAGATCCGCATGACTACGCCCCTTGTCGAGATGGACGGGGACGAAATGACCAGAGTTATCTGGAAGATGATAAAGGACGAGCTGCTGCTGCCTTTTATCGACCTTAAGACAGAGTACTACGATCTCGGTCTCGAAGAGAGAGACAAAACGGATGACAAAGTGACCGTTGAATCGGCCGAGGCCATCAAGAAATACGGCGTAGGCGTTAAATGCGCGACCATTACGCCCAATGCCGCGAGAGTTAAAGAGTATAACTTAAAGCAGATGTGGAAGAGTCCCAACGGAACGATCCGCGCGATCCTCGACGGAACCGTTTTCCGCGCGCCCATTCTGGTAAAAGGCATCGATCCTCATATTTCTCACTGGAAAAAGCCCATTACGATCGCCAGACACGCATACGGCGATGTATATAAGGCGAGCGAGATGAAGATCGACAGACCCGGAAAGGCCGAGCTTGTATTCACCGATGCGGACGGAAACGAAACTCGTACGCTGATCCATGAGTTCAAGGGTCCCGGCGTTATACAGGGCATGCACAACCTCGACAAATCCATCGAGAGCTTCGCGAGGAGCTGCTTTAACTTTGCGCTCGATACCAGGCAGGATCTCTGGTTCGCCTCAAAGGATACCATCTCAAAGACCTACGATCACAGATTCAAGGATATTTTCGCCGAGATCTACGAGAACGATTACAAGGACAAGTTTGATGCGGCCGGCATCACATATCTTTACACGCTGATAGATGATGTTGTGGCACGCGTTATCAGGTCTGACGGCGGTTTCATCTGGGCCTGCAAGAACTACGACGGCGACGTGATGAGCGATATGCTCGCGACCGCTTTCGGGTCTCTCGGAATGATGACTTCGGTTCTTGTATCTCCGGACGGCAAATATGAGTACGAGGCAGCGCACGGCACGGTTCAGAGACATTACTACATGCATCGTGAGGGGAAGGCCACATCGACCAATTCGGTGGCTACGATTTACGCATGGACGGGTGCCTTAAGGAAGAGAGGAGAACTCGACGGGATAAAGGAGCTTGCGGATTTTGCGGACAAGCTCGACAAGGCCGTTATCGAGACTATCGAGAGCGGCGTGATGACCGGCGATCTGGCCGCGATATCGACTCTGCCCGGCGCGCATAAGGTTGAAACTCTCGAGTTCATAAAGGCGATCCGCTCCAATCTCGAAAAGAGTCTTTAATGATCAAAATACTTATTGGGGAACGTAAGCTACGCGTTCCCCTTTTATTATATTTTCTTAATCGATTTTTAATTGAAACCCGCGGGCTGTTCTGCTAAACTCGACAAAGGTTGATTAAGTAAGCACACATAAAGGAATTACGATCATGCTCAGGTTAAAGAATATTGTAAAGGAATATGAGGTCGGCGATGAAAAAGTGCCGGCGCTGAAGGGTGTCAGCCTCGAGTTCAGGGAAAACGAGTTCGTATCGATCCTCGGACCTTCGGGCTGCGGCAAGACGACCCTTCTTAACATCATCGGCGGACTGGATAAATATACCAGCGGCGATCTGATCATCAACGGCATATCGACAAAGCTGTACAAGGACAGAAACTGGGATTCCTACCGCAATCACAGCATCGGTTTCGTTTTCCAGAGCTACAATCTGATCCCGCATCAGACCGTTCTGGCCAATGTCGAGCTCGCGCTGACACTCAGCGGCGTATCCCGCAGGGAAAGACGCAAAAGAGCCGTTGAGGCACTCGAAAAGGTCGGATTAAAGGATCAGATACGTAAAAAGCCCAATCAGCTCTCGGGCGGACAGATGCAGCGTGTGGCCATAGCCCGCGCGCTGGTAAACGACCCCGACATACTGCTCGCGGATGAACCCACGGGAGCACTCGATACGGCAACTTCCGCGCAGATCATGGATATCCTTTCCGAGATCGCCGAGGACAAGCTCGTTATCATGGTTACGCATAACCCCGAGCTCGCACAGGTTTATTCGACCCGTATCATCAAGCTGTTAGACGGTGAGATACAGTCTGATTCTATGCCGGTTACACCCGAAGAGATCAAGGCCGATGAGGAAAAGGCAGAGGCATTCGAGAAGATGACAAAGCAGGAGAGAAAAGCCCTGCTGCCTCCGAAGACCTCGATGTCATTGGCGACCGCGCTTACGCTGTCACTCAATAACCTGATGACAAAAAAGGCGAGGACGCTGCTTACCGCTTTTGCCGGAAGTATCGGTATCATAGGCATAGCGCTGATATTGTCCCTCTCAAACGGCGTACAGCAGTATATCGACCGCGTGCAGGAGGATACTTTATCCAACTATCCGATAACCATTGAACGTTCGACGATAGATGTCTCATCGTTTATGTCCTCCGTAGCAAAAAACGCGAATGAGATTACTGAGCATACCGATGACCGAATATATACGAATCAGATCATGACCGGATTCATGGAACTGATGGTAAATGAGGTAACGACCAATAACCTCGCCGATTTTAAACAGTTTATCGAAGCCAACAGGTCACGTTTCGAGGAGCTGACAACCGACATACATTACGGTTACTCTACCAGGATGAATGTTTACAAGGCCGATATCGAAAACGGTATTTATCAGGTCAATCCCGGTCAGGTATTCTCGATGATGGGAATGAGGGGCACGTCCTCGCGTATGAGCTTCGTAAATTCGGAAGTATGGCAGCGCCTCATCAATAACGACAAGCTGCTCGAACAGCAGTACAGCGTGGTATACGGCCGCATGCCGCAGAATTACGACGAAGTTGTGCTGATCGTGAGCGGCAATAATGAAGTCACAGACTATACGCTCTATTCGCTCGGCGTACTTGACAGTGCGGAACTCGGCGAAACACTCGGCAAGATGATCCGCGGTGAAGAAGCGGTCTGGCCCGAGCCCAAGAGCTATTCCTACGAAGAACTGTGCGGACTTAAGTTCAAGCTTATGCTGAACTCGGATTATTACGCAAAAGAAAACGGCGTATGGGTCGACAAGTCCCAGGATGAGATCTACATGATGAACGCTCTCGACAAGGCCCAGACGATCAGCATCGTCGGCATATTGAAGTCCGAGTCGGAAGCTGCGCAGAACGGTCTGGCCGGAACCATCGGCTACAGGACCGATCTTATGGAGCATCTGATCGCGGAGGTCAACAATTCGGAGATCGTTCGTGAGCAAAAAGCCAATCCCGATGTGGATATCTTTACCGGAATCACATTTGAGCCCGAAGAAACAGAGGCTCTTACCTGGGAGAAGCTCAACGCATATATTGCTTCGCTTCCCGAAGAGGAAAAGTTAAGGACCGAAGCTTCGATACAGCAGATGCGTGATTACGGCATGACCGATGACAAGATACTCGAAGCGTTTGCGTCGATGTTCGAGCCACAGAAGACCGAAGCGACATATGAGGACAACCTCAGGAAGATGGGAGTGTCCGATCCCGACGATCCTTCGACGATCAATCTCTATCCGAAGGATTTCGAGGCCAAGGACGCGCTCGCTGAGCTGATCAACGAGTACAACCGCGGCAAGTCCGAAGAAGAGAAGATCACATATACCGACATCGTCGGTCTGATCATGTCTTCGGTATCCACGATCATCAACGCGATCAGCTATATCCTCATAGCATTCGTTGCGATCTCACTGGTCGTTTCGTCGATCATGATCGGCATTATCACATATATCTCGGTACTTGAGAGAACAAAGGAGATCGGTATCCTTCGAGCGATCGGAGCTTCGAAGAAGGATATCTCGCGAGTATTCAATGCCGAAACACTTATCGTCGGCTTCACTGCGGGACTGCTGGGTATAGTCATCACATTCCTGCTTTTGATCCCGATCAATATCATAATCAAACATTTCACCGACATCGGCGGTCTGGCCGTTCTGCCTTACATCGCAGGCGGAATACTGATACTTATCAGCATGCTGCTGACCTTTATC
>JAGCSS010000243.1 GCA_017964055.1 Lachnospiraceae bacterium | reverse complement strand
GAGAAAATGAGACACAGAAAGTACTTGGAGGCCTCACTGACAGTCGAGGCCGCGCTTGCGTTTCCCGTATTCATTTTTGCGGTTATGGCACTTTGCTGCCTGTTCCTCTATATGGAGGCGGAGACGGTGATAGGGGAAGCCATGCTGGAAACGGCCAGAGGCTTGAGCGTTTACGGCGATATTGTCGCGGGAGCGGAGGAAAAACTCGGAGAAGAGGGCGTTTTGGCGGAGACTGCAGGAGATATCCTTGAGGGGGCAGCAGTCGCGGAGATACTGCACCGGCACCTGAAAGCTCATCCCGTGGCTGCGGGAACGATCGCCGGAGGGCTCTCGGGGATATCGCTTGAAGGGTCGGATTATTGTACCGATGACGGATGCATCCGCCTGATATGCTCGTATGAATTCAGACCTCCGACAGCTGCCTTCGCACTCCCCGGTATCAGGGGAAGACAAGAACTCAGATACAGATATTTTACGGGGACGGCGGCGGACAGCCTGCTTGATGAGAGTGAACCCGGGAGCGAGCCGGAGGCAGAGGAGCAGACTGTCTACAAGACCGAAACGGGAACAGTCTATCACGTCAGACTGACCTGTCCGGCGCTGAAGCTCAATATCATGATGACGACGGCTGCGGAGGTATCCGGGAAAAGGAATGAGTACGGGGCGAAATATTACGCCTGCGAAAAATGCGCTTCGGGGACTGCTCCGGAGACAATTTATATCACGACCGACGGAGACAGATATCATTACAGGATAGACTGCAGCGGACTGAAACGTACGATAGCCGAGATAAAACTGTCGGAAGCGGAAGCGGACGGACTCAGGCCGTGCAAGAGATGCGGAGAAAAGGGAGATTGAGTTTTTCGGTGATAATGGGGATCTATCTGCTGGTGCTCGCGGCAGACGATATGTTCAAAAAGAGCGTTCCGGTTGCGCTCCTGGCAGCCGGTGCGGTGCCTGTGGTGATGTCGTTTTTTTGCGGACCGAGGCCTTCGCCGACAGACAGACTGCTGGGGCTGGCAGTGGGGCTGATATTGCTGCTCGCGGCAAAGCTCAGCAAAGAAATGATCGGTTACGGCGATGCGGCGGTATTATGCATTACGGGGACGGCAACAGGGCTTGGGATGACGGCGGTCATAACGGCCGTTTCGCTGTTCCTGCTCCTTGCGTATTCGGTCACCATGCTTGCTAAAGGAAGGCTTAACAAAAAGAGCAGGATACCGTTTCTGCCCTTTATTTTCGCAGGGTATGTGCTGACCCAGTTTATGCGGGCCGGAGGTGTGTGATGAGCGGAAGAAGACTGAATGCTTCGGCGACTGTCGAGGCCGCGTATATCGTTCCGTTCGTCTTTTTTGTCACGATCGCGTTGATAGTCCTGATCCTTATGCTGTATGACCGGATGAAGCTGTGCGGGGATTTCCGGAGCGTTCTGGAATACGGACGGATACAGATAGAGTCCGGAGAAAGGGTCGATGCGGATGAGTTGAAAAGAGTACTGTCGGAAAAGCTGACTTCGGGATATCTGCTGTGTGATGTGACGGATGCGAAGGTAACTGTCGCGGGTGAAAAGATAACGGTTTCTGCCGTGATCGTAATGAGAAGCCCTGCGGGCATTGCGGGCTTCAGGATGCCGGGGATATCAAAGGTCATGTCATATACAGTTGCGGGGGACAGGGAACGAAAAATGCGCCTGATAAGAGCGGGCAGGGAAATTATCGAAGGGTGGTGGAATGATGCAGATTGAACAGTGCAGGAGCCTGGGCAGGCAGAGCATGCGGATAAGTGAGGCGGAGTATTCGGGAGAACACATCGATTTCAGGGAGCAGATGCTGATCCATAACCGGGTCGAGGGCATTTTGCCGTTTGAGATCATCAGCGAGAACGGACAGCGCATATATGAATACTCCGTCATGGGAATGGAGACCTTAAAGAGCCTCTGTGTCAGGAAAAAACTGCGCGCGGAAGAACTGAAGACGGTTTTCGGTGAACTGCTGAAAAGTGTCTATCACGGCCATGAATTCATGCTGCTCGAAGATGACTATGTCGTTACTCCTGAGACAGTATATACGGATGCGGCGGGTAAAACCGAGGTCGCTTATTATTCGGGTTACGGCAAGCCGCTGCGGGATCAGCTCCGTGCGCTGTCGGAATATATGATGGACAATATCGACTATAAAGACGACGATGCGGTGCTGATGATCTACACGTTCTATATGAAGACCAAGGAAGAGAGCTGTACGATCGAGGACCTGATGGGCATAGTAAGCGGAACTCCGCGAGACAAAGAAGAAAAACAGGAAAAGGAGGAGATGCGGGAGGAGCGTCAGCTTCCCGTGATCAACAGGGCAGAGCCGAGGCATCCGACAGGTGAGGAACGTGCGGCGGCGATGGCTGAAAACGCGGCATTCAGGGAGATCAAGCCGGATCCTGAAAACGTGCGGGTCCCGGCAGCAGATATCTTCAGGGCGGCACCGAAAGGACTGATGATCACTTCGCTGCTCATTCCCGCGGCGGTGATCCTGATCCTGGCAGTACTGATAAAAACGGGAACGATCACGAACCCGGTTACGGGCAGGCCGGATGTGACAAAGGCCCTGCTTTGCGCAGGAACCGGGCTTATACTGTGCGTTGCTGCGGAGAGATTGATGTGGAGCCGTTTTGCGGAGGCTGTCAGGGAGAGCTGCCGGAGTGCGGCTGCCGCGGAGGATGAGGCGACGCTGCTGCTGTGCAGCGACGGGATGGCCAGATATCCGTTCTCGCTTGTCTCCGATGAGTACCCCGCGATAGCTGTCGCAAAAACGCCCTTTTTTGTCGGCAAGGATCCCAATACCGCGGATTATCTGCTCAATAAGGCCGGAGTCAGCCGGTATCACGTGAAGATCGATAAGAGCGGGGACACGTATGTCATCTCCGATCTCGGCTCCACGAACGGTACTTACATAAACGGCAAAAAACTGGATCCTTACAAACCTCAGGCGGTCAGAAGAGGCGATGAGATACGCATTGCGGCCTGTACATTTTATTGTAATTGAATCTGCGTTAGTGTATAATTAATCCTTGGAATATCGTCCAAGGAGGCGCGCATGAACTACTCACTCAGAAACATGGTTGAAGAATGTCCGGTCATAGCGGCGATCAAAGACGAGGCGGGGCTGGAGAATTGCCTCGATACGGATATAGGCATCGTTTTTGTACTGTTTGGCGATATATGCAGCATTTCGGACATTGTGAACACTCTGAAGGAGCATGGGAAGACAGCCATGGTCCATATCGATCTGATCACCGGTCTCGGGTCAAAGGAGATCGCGGTTGATTATATAAAGCGGATGACCAGCGCGGACGGCATCATTTCCACGAAGCCGATGCTGATAAAGCGGGCAAAGGAGCTGGGACTGTTTACCATACAGCGCTTTTTCGTGCTTGATTCGCTGGCGCTTGAGAATATTTCAAAGCAGACGGATGTTCACAATACGGATCTGATAGAGATCCTGCCCGGAGTTATGCCTAAGATCATTTCCCGGATCACCGGGATGATCAATATTCCCGTCATCGCCGGAGGCCTGATCTCGGACAAGGAAGACGTCATCTCGGCACTCGATGCGGGAGCGGTCGCGGTTTCGACCACAAAGCGCGAAGTCTGGGAGCTTTGAGATGAGAGAGTTTTTGAGAGAGATAAAGAAATACCTTACGCCGGTGAATACAGCGATCATGGCGATCACGATCGTCTGCTTCATCGTGCAGATCATAGCGGATAATGCCGTCGGAGAAGAGGCCGGGACTTATTCCTTTTCACTGGCTTGGTGGCTGATATTCGAGGAGCATCAGTATTACAGGCTGTTTACCTATATGTTCCTGCATGCGAGCCTCGGGCATATTTTCAACAATATGCTGGTACTCGGGTTTGTCGGGAGCACCGCGGAGCGCATGCTCGGGAGTTTCAAATACGCGGCGGCTTATATCGGCAGCGGGCTGGTCGCGGGACTTGCATCGGCGGTGTACAACAGATGGTGCTTCGCCAACGCATCCGAAGCTGGCGGGTTTTATACATACAGCCTCGGCGCGTCGGGTGCCGTATTCGGCATAACCGGAGTGCTGCTCTGGATAGTTCTGGTCAACCGCGGAAGAGTCGCGGGCATCAGCTTAAGGCAGATAGTTCTGTTCATGTTTCTCTCGATCTATGCGGGAGTTACGAGTACGGGCATTGACAATACCGCACATATCGCGGGCGCTGCTTTCGGTATTTTGAGCGCGATGATTTTATATGACAGGCGCGGAGGTTTTGCATGAAGATCAACATCTATT
Organism: Lachnospiraceae bacterium; assembly: GCA_017964055.1. Lineage (GTDB taxonomy): Bacteria > Bacillota > Clostridia > Lachnospirales > Lachnospiraceae > RUG11977. Next base: position 3,757 of record JAGCSS010000243.1, on the reverse strand, counting down.
ACGGCGGACGCGGACTCATCGAAGATCCTACCCTCTATGTGCTCAATAAGATCACGGAGGTCTTAAAGGAGATCCGTGTCGATGTAAACAGGTTCAATCTCTACGAGCAGAAGGGCGGCATCGCCATGCTCCCGAACACCTTAAAGGACGCCGACGCGGCCGTTCTGGCGGTCAGCGTGGAGTGGTACGGGATAGGCGGACTCATGCAGCAGTTCCTGGATGCATGCTGGCTTTACGCCGATAAGAACAAGCTTAAAAAACTCTATATGTTCCCGGTTGTTATCTCCACATCTCTCGGAGAGCGGGAGGCTGAGTATCACCTGATCCGGTCGTGGGAGCTCCTCGGAGGCGTTGCGTTCCCGGGGATCTGTGCATATGCGGAGGATCATGTTGAGTTTGAGACCAATGCCGCTTACGGCAAGATGATAGAGCAGGCCGCCGAGAATATGTACAGGACCGTTAACCACAAGGTTGTCGCATATCCTTCGAGCACGGCTGCGGGAGGCACGGTTGCGGTCAGCGGATCGCCCATCGATCTTACTCCTCAGGAGAGCGAGCAGCTCTCGATCTATGTTTCGGATGAGACCTTTGTCAAGAAACAAAAGGAAGACGTGGCGCAGCTTACGAAATTTTATCTGGATAAGCTGGACCAGACCGGAGACGAGGATAAGCAGGAGTTCATAGCCGAGTTCAAAAAGGCTTTCGTAACGCCAGAGCCCGATTTCGCGGCAGTTTACCAGATCATGATGACGGATGTCGACAGGGATCTGGTACTTGAGGTCGAGAACGGAAAGCTTAAGGTTTATTATGGGACCGTGCAGTCCCCCAACGTTCTGGCCAAGACCACGCGTGACATAGTCAACAAGATCGTGAGCGGACGCGTGACATTCCAGGGCGCGTTCATGTCGAGCCAGCTGACCTGCAAGGGCGACTTTAAGCTGCTCAGGAGCTTCGATCAGTTCTTCAGGTTTGAATGATATTGTTCCGATATTGGGATAAATAAACGCCGGGGCGGCTGCTCCGGCGTTTATTCTTCCAGGACCCTTATTTCCATGTAATCGAAATCAACCTCCTCGTGGAAGCTGTCGCGCGGGAAACGCGCCCTGGCACGGTATTTGAACTCCTCTATGGTGGGATCGAGCCAGACGGGGACTGCCAGATCCCAGTCGTGGCAGGCCTTTTCGAGAGACGCGAATACCTTTGCGGTGCGGGAGATATCTTCGTTGTTCTCGACGACCGCTTCTTTTATCGTACGGCTGTCACGGGAAAGCCTGAACCATATTCTCACGGTACTCCTCCTCGAAAGTGTTTTGCCGCCCGATATGACAGCGGCTACCTATAGATTCTATCACAAGTTTTCGGGATAGAAAAGCGGAAACCACGATTGCAATCCTGCCCGCGATATTTTATAATATCTGTATTATTCGGCATACGGAGGCGGGCGGATGTCTTATCTGGCTTTATACAGGAAATACAGGCCTTCGTCCTTTGACAAGGTCAAGGGACAGGACCATATCGTTACGACGCTCAAAAACCAGATGAACGCCGGACGTATCGGTCATGCCTATCTTTTCTGCGGAACCAGAGGTACGGGTAAGACTTCTGTTGCCAAGCTTTTTGCAAAGGCAGTTAACTGCGAGCATCCGACAGACGGCAGCCCCTGCGGCGAGTGTGCGGTCTGCAGGGCGATAGATGCGAGGACATCGATGAATGTCATCGAGATCGATGCTGCTTCGAACAACGGTGTTGACAATATCCGCGACATCATCGATGAGGTGAGGTATTCCCCGACCGAAGGCAAATATAAGGTCTATATCATTGACGAGGTGCACATGCTGTCGTCGGGAGCTTTTAACGCTCTGCTCAAGACGCTTGAGGAACCCCCGTCATATGTCATTTTCATACTGGCTACCACCGAAGTCCACAAGATCCCCGTTACCATTCTCTCGCGCTGCCAGCGCTACGATTTCAAGAGGATCACGGTAGATACGATCAGCGCGTGTCTGGCGGATCTTATGCGGCAGGAGGGGATCGAGACCGAGGAAAAGGCGCTCCGCTACATCGCGAAGGCGGCCGACGGCTCGATGCGTGACGCGCAGAGCCTTCTGGATCAGTGCATTGCGTTTTACCTCGGACAGAAGCTGACCTATGAAAAGGTCCTTGAGGTGCTCGGCGCGGTAGATATCGATGTTTTCTCCGTGCTGCTCAGATATATACTTAAGGGCAGCGTGGATACCTGTCTTTCGCTGCTTGACGACATTGTCATGCAGGGCAGGGAGCTCACCCAGTTTGTCAACGATTTTGCCTGGTACCTGAGGAATCTGCTCGTGGCCAAAACAGCGGAGGATCCCGCCGAGGTACTCGAGTTCTCGGCCGACAATATGCAGCTGCTGCTCAGCGAGGCCGAGGCCATGGATGAGGCGACGATCATCAGATATATCCGTATTCTCTCGGAGCTGTCGAACCGCATCAGGTACGCTTCGCAAAAGAGGCTGATGGTCGAGGTGGAGCTCATCAAGATGTGCAGGCCCGACACCGAGACCAGGGACGATACGCTTTCCGACAGGATCAGGGTCCTTGAGGAGAAGCTCGAGCACGGTGTGTTCAAGACTGCCGAAGAGGCGGATGACGGAACACAGCAGGATGAGGAGCCGGAACCGCAGGTCCTTGCCAGACCTCTGACCGACGACATCCGTAAGATCGCGGAGAACTGGAACAGCGTGATCAACAGTCAGTCGCCGCTCATCAGGAACTCTCTCATCACGGCAAAGCCTACCGTCGGCGAGGGTGACAAACTAAAGATCGTATTCACGAACGATTACGATATGGGCGCGGTAGCGAAAGAGGAGCGCTTTGCGGAACTCAAACGCAGCATCGCGAGCCTCACCGGCAAGGATGTCGAGATCGAGCTGGAGCTCTCGGATAAGAAAAAGGCCGGCAAGGTAGTCGACATTACGCAGCTTATCAAAAACATGTCCATAGAATATACAGATTCGGAAGAATAAACACAGGAGGTTTTAAAATGGGTAAAAAAGGCGGATTCCCCGGAGGCGGAATGCCCGGCAGCATGACTAACCTGATGAAACAGGCGCAGCGCATGCAGAGACAGATGGAAGAAAAGCAAAAGGAACTGGAGACTAAGGAATGGGAGGCCGCAGCGGGCGGAGGAGCCGTTACCGTTAAGGTCTCGGGCAAAAAGGAGATCACGGCGATCAAGCTTGCTCCCGAAGTTGTCGATCCCGACGATATCGAGATGCTGCAGGATCTGATCATGGCGGCGGCCAATGAGGCGTTCCGCAAGATGGAGGATGAGCAGTCCGAGGCGTACGGTTCACTTGCGGGCGGACTCGGAGGACTCGGAGGACTTGGCGGAGGATTCCCTTTCTAAGCGAACATGGAGTATTACAGCGATAAGATAAACAAACTGATCGAAGAACTCGGGAGGCTTCCTGGCGTCGGGCGCAAATCTGCACAGCGGCTGGCATTTCATATACTGAACATGCCGAAGGAGCAGGTGCAGGCGCTGACGGGAGCGATCACCGAGGCAAAGGAGAATATCCGTTACTGCAAGGAGTGCTGCACGCTGACGGACAGCGATATCTGCCCGATATGTGCGAGCCCCGGCAGAAACAAGCGGGTGATAATGGTCGTTGAGAATTCCCGTGACCTGGTGGCATATGAAAAGACCGGCAAATACGACGGAGTATATCATGTACTGCACGGAGCGATCTCTCCGATGCTCGGGATCGGGCCTGCT
>JAGCSS010000031.1 GCA_017964055.1 Lachnospiraceae bacterium | reverse complement strand
GAGTTCGGCGTGTGTTCCATACTCGGCTATGCGGCCGTCGGAGAATACCGCGATACGGTCGCAGAACTGGCAGCTCGAGAGGCGGTGGGAGATATAGAAGGCCGATTTCCCGCCGACGAGTGTATTAAACTGTCGGTAGATCTCGTATTCCGCTATCGGATCGAGTGCCGCGGTGGGTTCGTCCAGGATCACCACGGGAGAATCCTTATATAGCGCCCTGGCGATGGCAATCTTCTGCTGTTCACCTCCGGAGGGCTCTACGCCGTCCTCATCAAAGAATTTGAAAATATTTGTCTCGGTGCCTTTCGGCAGTCCTTCGACGAAATCATGCAGTCCGACGCGGTCGGTAAGAGCGGCCACATCGGCGTCTTTTTCCGTAAACGCGATGTTTTCCGCAACTGAGAACGCAAACAGCTTAAAGTCCTGGAATACCGGCGCAAACTGCTCCATGTACTGCCTGTAATCGTATTCCCTGATATCTGTGCCGTCCACAAGTATCTCACCCTCCGTCGGGTCGTAAAGCCTGCAGAGAAGCTTGATAAAAGTAGTCTTTCCCGCGCCGTTCAGGCCGACGATCGAGAGGTGCTCACCGGGCGCGATCCTGATATTTACATCGTCCAGAACCTTACGGTCGGTATTCGGATAAGCAAACGAAACATGTCTGAACTCTATCTCGTGCGGCTTCTTTTCTATCGGCTTGTCGCCCTTTTCCAACGCTTCGGGATACTCCATGAAGATCACATACTCGTAAGCGTAATTACAGCGTTTGATGAGCTCCGTGATATTCCATACCATACCGCCCACCGCGCCGTCGAGTCCGCTCTCGGCAGCGATCAGCTGTGTAAAGGTACCGACGCCGATCACCTTGCGGATAGCCAGCAGCGCAACATAGAAATAGGCAAAGATGCTCCGTGCCAGTCCGGTGAATGTGGTGGCGAGATTATAGGGGAAATTCTTATCGCCCTGCCATTTCCAGTGGGAATTGCTCTTCGCGGTGTTTTCCTTCCAGGAGCCGACCATCATCTCTTTTGCGTCATACAGCCTGATGTCCTTGCCGTAGCGCGGATCTACGATATTCCAGCCGAAATACCCGAACAGTCTGTTGACCTTTGACAGTTTCGCAAAGGCTTCGATGCTTATCTTGTTCTGCTTGGTCACGAACAGGAAATTGATACCCGTATAAATGACCATTACCAGCAGAAGGATCGGCGCATGCAGCGAGAGGACCGTGATGAATCCCACTGCCTTGATCAGATTTCCGACGAAATTGAAAAACTGGTCCGAGATCCCATGCACGCCGCCCGAATACCATTCCATGCCGGTGCGTGCTTTCTCGATCTGCTCGAGTGCCGCTTTGTCCTCGGTCAGCTGGAAGTCGAGTTCCATGACATGCCTGCCGATCAGGATATCGAAATAATACTCGATACGGTTGCTGTATCTGTTGATATGATTCGTGCAAATGTCGTTTAGCAGCTGGCAGATCACCTCGCCGCCGATCAGCATCGCGGCCAGGATTATAAGCCGTTTTACATCCCTGTCTCCTGCGATCTCATCGACGATCAGGGGAGAAATGAACAGCGCGACAAACGGCATGGCAGTGGTGACCAGCATCCTGATGACCTTCAGTACGAAGAATCCGGGATATTTCTTTCCGGCTGTTTTAAAAAGTACTTTGATAACGGGAATGATCTTATGCATTGGCGATCACCCCGCTTTCTCCGCCTTCGGGATTCTCACGGTAATACTGCGCCTGTACGTTGAACATCTCGGCGTACTTACCGTTCTGAGCCATGAGCTCGTCATGGCTGCCGTATTCGGCGAGGTTTCCGTCCTCGAACATGGCGATACGGTCGCAGAATCTCGTGGAGGCCAGCCTGTGCGAGATGTAGACGGCAGATTTGTCCCCGATCATCTCATCGAAGCGCTCATACAGAGTCTGCTCCGCAATGGCGTCGAGCGCCGATGTGGGCTCGTCGAGCACAACGATCTTCGCGCCCTTGTACAGGGCCTTGGCCAGGGCCAGTTTCTGCTTTTCACCGCCGGAGAGGTCTGTGCCGTCATCCTCGACTATCTTTGTAAGAGGAGTATCGATGCCCTTTACCAGAGAAAGTACACGCTCCTCGAGACCTGCCTCGTAAGCCGCTTTTAACGCTTTGTCATGGTCGAGGGTGTCACTTCTCAGCATCGCGATGTTCTCCGACATGAGGAAGGCGAATATCTCAACATTCTGGAAAACGGGCGCGAATAGCCTGTAATAATCGGAGCGCCTGAACTTCCTGATATCGGTGCCGTTCAGGGTGATATAGCCTTCGGTGGGATCGTAGAGCCTTAAAAGAAGCTTGATCATGGTGGTCTTGCCGGCTCCGTTAAGTCCCACTACCGCCAGCTTTTCACCGGGACGGAGTCTCAGGTTCAGGTGCGACAAGGCGTATTTTTCCGACTTCAGATATTTATAGCTGACATCGACGAATTCGATCTCGTAAGCGTCCGTATCGGGCAGAGGGATGCAGTCCTTTTCATCGTCCGCGGTCTCGAGATCTATGAAAGAACGGAAATCGTCGGTCTCAAGACTGGTCTTTTTGTAATCGCCGAAGCGCTGCAGGAAATTGATCAGAGCCCTCGCAAAAGCCATGGAGAACGAAAGGAACATCGTGAAATTGCCGACCGACATATCCTTTTGGAGCACCGCTATGTAGAGGACCGTATAAACGAGCGCCTTGATCACGGTGCCGGCTGCGGCGGTCACAAAATTGTAGCGCAGCCACAGCCTGTGATGATGATCGTTCCTGTCTATGAAAAACTCGTTGATCTTATTGAATTTGCCAGTCAGAAAATCGCTCAGGTCAAAGAGCCTGATATCCTTGGCATAGTCGAAGTCCTGTGTGACCCTCTCCATGTAGTGGCGGCTGCGCCATGAGCCGGAGAGCCGGTCCCAGACCTGTGCCTTGTCGATCTTGATGATATGTCTGAAATAGATGTACTGGATCACCGTGAGTACGATCATGGCGATGATGAGCCTCGGGTCGAGAACCGTCACCGCGACAAAGGTCACGATAACGGTCAGTCCGTTTGAGCCGAGCTGCGTCATCAGGTTCATCATGCCCTCGACGCCGTTCTGATTGTCGTTTGTTGCCTGAGAGGCGCGTTCCGCGACATCGAG
>JAGCSS010000242.1 GCA_017964055.1 Lachnospiraceae bacterium | reverse complement strand
CGCCTCGATGCCGTCGATCTCGGGCATCATGTAATCCATAAACACGAGGTCGTAGTCGGTCTTCGCGTATTTTACGTAGCATTCCTGCGCCGAGCCCGCAGTATCGACGGATATCAGGGTCCGCTTGAGCAGGGACTTCCCTACCAGCAGGTTCATATTGTTGTCATCTACGATAAGTATCTTCGCCTCGGGCGCAATGAAAGCTCCTCCCGAAGAGCTCCGGTCGGTGCTTTCTTCGCCCGCATTGAGCTGGAGGTCGAACCAGAACACGCTGCCCACTCCGTAATGGCTCTTGACCTTGATCTCCGAGCCCATGAGATTGGCGAGCTTGTTCGAGATCGCAAGTCCCAGGCCGGTACCTTCTATATTGCGGTTCCTGATGATGTCCGCTCTCTCGAAGCTCTCGAATATCTTCTGCCGGTCCTCGCTCGAAATGCCGGCACCCGTATCCGAAACCTCGAAGCGGATCGTATAATCCTTTTCGTTTTCTCCGGCTTTATTTTCCACCGGCAGAACGGAAAGCACTATCGTACCGTTCTGGGTATATTTGACAGCGTTGGAAAGCAGATTTGACAGGATCTGCGACAGCTTTCTGTTGTCGCCGCAGACATATTCGGGCACTTTCCCGTCTATATCGAGAACAAATTCGACGCCCTTTTTTTCGGCTTCTTTCGCAAAGAACGCGCCGAGGCTCTCCACGGTCTTCAGGACATTGAAATCCTCTTCGAAAAGAGTCTCCTTGCCCATGTCGATCCTGGAGAGATCGAGGAACTGGTTTACCATGAACATCAGCTGTTGACCTGCGTTTGCCACGTTCTGCGCATATTCGTTTATCTGCGTATTCTCGGATTCACGCATGATCATCTCGTTCATTCCGAGCAGCATATTGATGGGAGTTCTGATCTCATGACTGATATTGGCCAGAAGCACGCTCTTCGCTTTGCTCGATTCCTCCGCGAGCTTCTGCTGCTTGCCGTATTCCCAGAGATACATCAGAAATATCAGACCGATACCGATGGCGGAAAACAGGATTCCCGCCATCTGGTCAAAGAATTGCTTTTTTTCATTTTCAAAGGGTACCACAAACTGCGGATATTTGTATGAGAACCAGCATACAGCCACATAAAACAGTGTCTGTACGGCCGTCATGATATATCGCAGCGCGCCCTTGTACATCAGGAGCGTGAAAACCATGCCGAATGCAAAGAAATAAGGTATCGAGCCGTTCATCCCGCCGGTCTCCAGAAAGAGCCACGCGAAAAGGAACATGAATACGCTGACGGTGGTCAGCAGGTATCCGACCAGATACTTTCCGGTACTGTGGACGTACCACATCAGGCATATGCTCGCAAGCGCCGCGAGCAGATTGATCAGCGAACCGGTCATATCCGACGACGTGAAGATATCCTGTATCGCGCCTATGATGCTGACGATTATGCCGCCTGTACCGAGCAGCTTGAACAGCCGGATATCCGGTGCGCTCTCCTTTATGTAAAAATCATCGATAGCCTGTTTCAGTTTTTCGAACATGATGCTCCTCTATATCATTCTCCGGTAAAAACCCGGCGAGGCATCCTCCGCCTTCGCCTCTTTCCGTTTATTATCGGTATAATGATACCACGAGATGTCATCTTCGGCTACAATTATTCCAATCTCGTTCAGAACGTCTCCGTCGGTGGTTTCATAGACTTCACCGTAATCAAACTCAGTGTCATCCTCAAACTTCGGGTTTGGCTCGCTGTGGCTCACCGCCCAGGCAAGTATGACCGTACAGACGAGGAGAAACAGTCCCGCTGCCGCCAGAAGCGCTCCGGCGACCACCAGCAGCTTGCTGTTTTTGATACTGAATCGTATCACGATGATGCCTAAGATCACCATCACAATATAGCAAACAACCATTATTCCATATCCTTTTCAAATTCCACTTCGCCATCTTCGGTTACATAGAATATCTCAAAATCGGTCAGATAATAATCGCCGTAGATATCGTCGATGCAGAACGCATACAAATATTCGCCGGGATACATCTGATCGTGCCATATCTCGGGATCTCCGTCGAAAACATACTCATCGCCGTAATATCCGTAGCCGTCTTCAAGCTCGGCATCGTCGTCGAGAGGGATCGAATAGTACAACGGTATGATCCTGTCGCCTTTTTTCAGCTTAGTGATATCCTTGGACGCCGCGCCGCACTCGTCGTCGATACCGTCCCAGGCGCCTTCGATGACTATATTGCCTTCATAGTCCATCTTCAGACGCAGGTTTGTCTCCTCACCGTTCAGCATTACGGGTGAAGTATAGACCACGCCGTCTTCGGTATATCCGACTATATAAGTCGCGAGGTTCTGGCCGTCGGGAAGGGAGATCCACCAGCCGTCGAAATTATCGAAGAATATGCCGTCTTCCCAGTCCGCGTCGATATCGTAGGTCTCGCCGTACTCGATCACCTCGGAGCCGTCTTCGCACATGACGCATACTATACCGTAGACGTCGGCCGCGTTGTACCAGCCTTCTTCGTCGAGCATGAAATAATAGTTCCCGTCCTCAAATGTAGGCTCCACATCAAAGCCTATATAAGGGCTCTCGCCGGTCACCTCGAAATCGTCGATATAATTCCAGTAATCGTCATCGTAGTAATCCCAGTCATCACCCCAGTACCAGTCACCGTCATCGTCAAACCAGGTATCATCCTCATAGTCCGAGTACATATCGCCCGAAACGCCGACGGATCCGAGCAGATCGACGAACGAAAGATAATACGGGCTGATGCAGACCTTTCCGAAGAAGGAGAGCTCGTTCGAACCCTGAATGCTGATGGGATAGTAGGTTGAAAGACCTGTAGCTTGCGTATGCATCTCGCCGCTGACAGAGTAGACCACAGCATCCGAGATCGCCTTCGAAGCCGCTGACGCGTTCTTCGAATACGACGCGCAGGCCTCTATCAGGCCGCCGAGATCTATCATGTTTGCATAGCCCTCGGTTTTGTTGTTTCCGCCGAAATCATCGACCGCACGGATCGCGCGGACTATATCGGCTCTCTGTCCGGCGTCTTCCGCCGCCTCGTACAGATCCTTCGCAAATGCGTTAAAGGAAGTAAGTATCTCATCCGTCTTTGAGAGATCGATGATCGAGAATGTTACCTCATAGTCCTGACCGTCATCCTCGCATGCCTTCAGGAAGCTGTCTGCCACCTTTTTTCCGAGCGCCGCTCCGTCCGCATCGGGATTCTGAACCAGATAATCTCCGATAGCCGTATAATCCCAGCCGCTTCCGGGCTCAACCTCCTCCGAGCCGTACATGTAATCGGCAAAGGTAGCAAGGACGTTCGCCGTTTCCACGGTTCCCATCAGGCAGGCGTCAAAGCCGATAAAATCAAGCTTCTTTCCGAAGCTGCCTATCGTTTCGTTAAGCACCGCATCGATCTCGGTCAGATCCAGGGAATCGCTGTCGTATCTTTCATCAAAGCAGACGCCGGTGATGCATCCGCCGCCGTGATTCCAGAAGATCAGTCCGTTGTGCGCGGATGCATGATCCTTAAGACCCCATTTCAGGAAATCCGCCAGAGTTTCCGGGTCGCCCATGTTGCTGAGCCGCTGTTCGTCGACGAGAGTGATCTCCCCGTTTTGGATCAGATAACGCTGGATAGAATCCGGATCAACGACCTCATTGTGCCAGGTATCGGTACCGCCGGTCTGGACGATAAACCTGACCTTGTCGCTCTCCGAAACCGCGAGCATCTCATCAAGGTCTCCCGTGGCAGCATAGTAGTCGGTTTCCAGATCTGTACCGCACAGGTATACGAACAGTGTCCAGCCGGAGGGAAGAGATGCCGCATTGCCCTGAGAAATCTTCCTCCTGCTCACTTTGAGCTCACCGGAGCCGCTGTTTACCGTCATAGACAGGCTCTTTACCTGCGCACTGTTCCCGCCGTTGTCCGCTGTCGTATCATCCGTGACCGCAGTGTTCGCAGGAGTCGGTTCTGCGGAGTCATCCTGTTTCCCGGTGTCGGGCATATCCGTAATATCCGCCGGAGTGCCGGAAGCCACGGCCTGTGTGACCGGAGCTTCCGTAACATCGGTATTGATATCCTCATCGCTTCCGCATGCGGAAAGCAGCATTACTGCCGCAAGGATCATTGCCAAAATACTCTTGATCTGCTTTTTCATTTTCTCATCCTTATCAATCTGCATAGTCCCATGCGTTCAGTGTCTCATCGGTAGGAGTTTCTACCGAATTATCGGTCACGGGCGAGGTCTCCGTTACATATGTTTCACCCGAGTCGGGGTCGATATAGTAATTCCTGTATGCTCCCGTATATGTCCTGAGCCAAACTACTATGGTTCCGTTTTCTTCGTTTGTATATACGCCGTCAGCAGTACCGTAATCCCCGGTTTGAAGCTTTTCGTACATACTCTCATTGGTCTCGGCAAGATATTTTTCGATCGCCCGAAGGGCAGTCTCTTCATCCATCGTACGGGAAGATGAGGTGTCTGCGATCACTCTTGTGTCGTTGGTCAGCCACAGATCGTACTCACCGATCCTGATCATAACCAAAATCCTGGTGTTTTCATAATCCCAATAGAATCTTCCCTTATAGACTTCACCGGTATAACCGTCGTCCAGTAAGATATAGGTACCAAACTCGTCTTTACCCAGGGACCATGTCACATCCTCGTTCATGCCCTTTTCAAGGAAGCATAACTGACCCTGATCCTCCTCCATGCCCAGATACAGGAATGCCGCATTGGACTCATCCATTGTCTCCATCGACATTTCATCGCCATAGTAAGGATAGTAAGTTCCAACCATCGGATCGTCAGCGCTCTGGCAATAAACACCGTAGTAAGTCGTTACGATCACGTCTATAAATTCCTGATTCTCCAGTGTAAACTCTGCGCCAAAGCCGTCTCCGTAATCTCCGCCATTGCCGTAATCATTATCATCAGGGCTTACAATGAAAGGATTATCCCAAATATCGTCGGAAATCTTTGTGAATACCTCACCATCCCAAACCAGGTTTTCTCCCTCTGCTTCAAACGAATAAAAACCTTCTTCCTGCCGGTTATCATATTCACCGTTATTAATTGTTACATGATTTACATTGTATGAAACAAACCTGTTTTCATCGGGAATGAACTCAGTCCAGTATTCATTCCATGCACCATAGTTTACCTGATCCGTCTCTGTATAGTATTCGGTAATAACAATATCAGCTGCACCTTCAGGCACTATACTGATTATGCAATTCCCGCTCTGCCAGAGTCCCTCGTACATATGACCATCGCTGTAAAACTCGTCATCTTCATCGATGTCGGGATCATCGGGCTCTTCGGTAGGTTCTGCGGTAGGCTGCAACTCCTTGGTAGGCTCAGGTGCCGCTGTAGCTGCAGGCGCCTTTGTAGGCTCAGTATCCTTTTTATTATCTGCTCCCGCAGTGATCTCATTTCCGCCTGCGTTGCCGTTGGTGTTATCCTTATTGCCGCATGCGGCAAGTGACACTATCATGATAAAAATAATAAGCATCGAAATTACTTTTTTCATTTTGTTTTCTCCTTTATATTATTCTCTTGAAAATACTGTTCCTTTAAAGCCCGGCTCCTCTGTTTCGATGATCATTGTACCGTCTCTTCTGAGAACGATCGCACTGCCTTCATCATCCAGAGCCATAAGCAACCCCCTTCCGTCAAATTCATCAAACAGTGTTCCGGCGCCGGCCCCAAGCTCTGAATTCCACTTGTATTCCATGGCATCGATATCGAGAGTCAGGTGAGCACCCTGATCGTTTCTCCATGAACCTGCCAGCGATTCGATCTCATAGAGTTCTATATCCGGCTGCTCTGCCTGTCTAAATACAGCCCCGTTCAGGTTTTTCTTCTTCATTGGCCGGTGAACCGTTTCGTCTCAGACTGATGCTGCCGTCATCCTGCACGTTCAGATCATATATAAACCTGTTAAATCCGATCTGACCGTTTTCCGCAGCCCATACAGATCGCCATGGTGATCAGCATCAGCAGAACAACAGGCAGATACCTATTTCTATCTTTCATAAATCCTCCGCTGCATAAAACAAATGATATATCCTTTACAGATCAATAATCATATTATCATCACTATCATATTAATTGAAGTAACCAAAAGTTACCTCTTTTCTTATATTTCAAGATGCCAGGCGATCTAAAGACGTATATCTGCCACCCGGATGATATAAAAACCGTCAAAATAAAAAAAGAGCCATAAAAGGCTCCTTTTCAACGTCCACGATGCGATTCGAACGCACGACCTACCGCTTAGGAGGCGGTCGCTCTATCCTGCTGAGCTACGCGGACGAACACAATGAGTATATTATCATAATCATTTTAAAACGTCAAGAAACTACAACCTATTACGCGGTTTTTCATATATCCGCCGCTCAGGCGAAGAAAACACCCTTTACAAATATCTCGATCCCTATGCCGATCAGGATCAGGCCTCCGACGATCTGGGCTCTGTCAGCCAGCTTCATGCCGAATCTTTTCCCGATAGCGATCCCGGCGTAACAGAGCGAAAAAGTCACGACTCCGATGATGAGAGAAGATATCAGCGCCTCTCCCGAACTGTTGTTCGCTGTTGTAAAACCTACCGAAAGCGCGTCGATCGACGTGGCAACACCCTGTATCATCAAGGCTCCGAATCCTATCGCCGGCGATTCTTCTTCCGCTTTTTTGGTTATACCGTCCACCAGCATCTTAATTCCTATGATCAGCAGTAAGATAAGCGCGATCCACGGGATAGCTCCCTTTACCTTGTTGAAATGTTCCACGACAGTCGTTACGCAGAACCATCCGAGCATCGGCATCATAAACTGAAATACCGCAAAAATTCCGGCGATCAGCCCCATCTTTCGTGTCTTCATGCAGGGTTCGCCCAGTCCGTTGACCAGCGATACCGAGAACGCATCCATTGCCAGACCTATTCCCAGCAAAATACTGTTTATATATAGCATTTTAAGTGCACTCCTTGCATAAGCGATTATTCCGATTATATCACACATAACTCTTTTGACAATAGAATTTTCTTGTATATCGACCGAAAATATTGTAATATCAATTTGTATGAAGCCTCAACTATTATCTGATAACAACGGAGGCTCCAAAAGGAGGATAAATGAGCAGAACATGTACTAACTGCGGTGCAGATATACAGGAAGGAACATTATTCTGCACCAATTGCGGCACCAGAGTTGAAGACGTTCCCGCAGCACCCGTAGTTACAGAACCCGAACAGCCCTCGGCTTCCGTTTATGCCGAGCCCGCACCCGATTTCGTCCCGAACAGGCTGCTCCTGCTCCCGCTTACTCGGAACCTGCGCCCGCTCCCGTATTTACAGAGCCT
>JAGCSS010000241.1 GCA_017964055.1 Lachnospiraceae bacterium | reverse complement strand
TTTATCGATGATAATGGGCAGCTCACGGTCTACAACATCGTTGTCGAGCTGGCAGGTTCCGGCATTCTTGTGGCCGCCTCCGCCGTAGCTTAAGCAGAGCTCGCCGATATCGAAATTCGAGGCTCTGTTGATGATCGACTTACCGATCATGACTGCGGTGTTCTGCTTCTTAAAGCCCCATGCCACATGTACCGAAAGCTCGGTCTCGGGGAACATAGCGTAAACGTAGAATCTGTTGCCCGCAAAAATGGTCTCCTCGGCACGCAGGTCGATAACAACAACCTTGTCGTGAACCTTCGCGATACGCTGAAGCTGTGCCTTGAAGAGCTCCTGCTGCTCGAAATAGAGATCGACTCTTTCCTTAACGTCGGGAAGCGCGAGAACCTCGTCTATGGAGTGCTCGACGCAGAAATCGATCAGCTGCATCATAAGATCGTAGTTGGAAATGCGGAAATCATGGAATCTGCCGAGGCCTGTCCTGGCGTCCATAAGGAAGTTAAGGAGTACCCAGCCTGTAGGCTCGAGGATCTCTTCCTTTGTGAAATCGGCGCTGTCGCCCTTGTCAACGGCCCACATGATCTCCTCGGAAACACGCGCAAAGCGCTCCTTGCCGCCGTAATAATCATATACCACGCGGGCAGCGCTCCTGGCATTGCCGTCGATGATGTACTTTTCCTTGGCTCCGGGAATATTGGCAGTCCTTATCAGCTCACTCTCATGATGATCGAACGCCAGCCCCACTCTGGGATCGAAAGGAAGGTTAGTCGTGATGTCGTTTTCGGACAGTTCTACCTTGCCGTCCTGGACATCTTTGGGATGCACAAATTTGATCTCTTCGATCTCGCCGATCTCCTTAAGGAGCATCGCGCATACAAGTCCGTCAAAATCACTTCTTGTAACAAGTCTCTTTGCCATAATATTCTCCTCTTCCTGTATTTTTGCCGTTTTCAGGGGGCGGATTCGCCCCGTCCCGACCTGTTTTCAATTATACAACGCAGATAATTAAGAATCAATGGAACGAAAGCACCTTTTCGTAATCATAACCACGGTCCGGAGTAAAACGGCGCTTTGTCAGAGTGAAATGAACGACTCCGTTCCTGCCGGTCCTGATCTTTGTTACAGCCTCACCGTTTTCTGCCTTTATCACGGCGCTGCCCGCAAGCGGCGCGGACGCGTTTCTGATAAGTTCGGTCTGTGCCGCTGTCGGATACTGCGGTTCTCCGATGTCGTGCCACATTTTCAAAGGATTGCAGGTGGTCTCATCCACCGTCTCGCAGACCAGCGTATATTCACCGTCGTCACATCCGCCAAAGCGCAGTTCGACGTCCTTTTCATCCTCGCCGATGTTCCAGAGCACGCCCGCATAGCCTGTCCCGTTCTTTACGATGACGGCCGCATCGTCCCTGTATACGCATTCGCTGCCGAACTGCTTCAGCTGCTTAAAGAAGCGGAAGGTCCAGAATGTGGGCTTGGGTATACAGCCCGAAGCCACCAGGCCGAAACCGCCGTGGAAAAGCGAGCTCTGCACTCCCTGCTCCTCGAATACGTCTCCGAAGGTCCAGTAAGAGTACGCTTCGTTCACATCGCCGAGCCCCGCGAGCTGTCCCGCCAGATACGCCGCATTCAGGTTCGTGTCATGGATCACGCCGCGCGGAGTATAGGATGTGCTGAACTCCGTCAGATGGATCGGAATATCCCTGAATTCATCGAAGGAATCGATGATGTCCCTGGTTGACTTAAGGTTCTCAAAACGCATCTTCTGGTCTTCGAGCTTTGAATAATCGTAATGTCCGTCCCTGGTCGGGAATTCGACCGTATAGTGATGCCTTGTTATCCTGTCGGGGCGGATGCCCTCTTTTTTGCAGAACTCAAGGAAAGACCTGATCCATTCCGCGTCGTTGACACCGCATATGGCGGGGCCTCCGACCGTATAGCGGCTGTCATACGCCTTGATCGCCAGGAAGGTCTCTTTAAACAGTCTGAAGTATTCCTGCATGTCGGCCTTGTACCAGAATCCGGGCAGATTCGGCTCATTCCACACTTCGATGGGCCATGTGAGGGTCTCTTCGCCGTAACGCTCCCTCAGATGCGCAAGAAGCGCGACCACCATGTCGGTCCACTTTTTATAATCCTTGGGCGGAGTAGTATTGCCTTTCCAGTAGAATATGGTCTGCGTGCCCGAAGCAAGCTGCCCGGGCATGAAGCCGAGCTCCAGATAGGGACGGATCCCGAGCCTAATGTAGGAATCGATTATCCTGTCGATGTAGGTATAGTTGTACTCGACCTTGGTCTCACCGTTTTCCTCGTATTCGTGGTAGATCGCCACATCATCCGAGAAAAGTCCGTGTCCCCTGATATACGAGAAACCGATCATTTTCTGTACATACTCCAGCTCTTTTAAATACTCCTCCGAAAGAGCCAGTCCGAGGCGTCCCGTTCCGACGCAGTAATCCACGTTATTGTTGAATTTTACTCTGTTGTCCGGATCGATGTTGATCGTTCTTCCCATGGCGTTTGTCTCCTTGTGTGTTTTTTTTCAGTATAACGCATCGGAATAATATAATCACCCGTAAAATACAATTTGTTTACTCACTTATTGCTTTCTTATTGCTCTCTTCCCCACTTCTCGAAAATACCTCGAAGTGGGCGCAACACTTCGTGCTTTGCACAGAAAAAGACGCGTTGAAGCGTTCGCGCCTTTTTCTGTGCAAATACAAAGTGCGCCCTCCGAAAAACGGAGGGCGCATTGCTCTTTGCCGTGCAATAAGCCGGGTTCTGTATTAAACGATCATCTTTCTTGACTGTCCGTTACCGAACAGCTCCTCTGCCGCCTTGCGACGACAGAACGCAACCTACCCGGAGACGCGACGGGCCGCCGCACAGTCTCCTGTTTGGTCTTGCTTCGAGTGGGGTTTACACAGCGCGGACCCGTTACCGGGCCGCCGGTGGTCTCTTACACCGCCATTCCACCCTTTCCGGGCAGATTTCTGCCCGGTGGTTTCTTTTCTGTTGCACTTTCCTTGGGGTCACCCCCACCGGACGTTATCCGGCACCCTGCCCTGTGAAGCCCGGACTTTCCTCACGGCCCGCCGACGCAGACCGCGCGATCGTCTCGCACAGCAAATTTAAATGCTTAATCATTATTCACATGACTCGCACTTTTGTCAATGCTTTTCTTTTATTGACTCTCGTGAACCGCCTTATACGGGGAATACGCTGCCGCCGATAAACTCTCTCACGATCGAGTTGTGAGGGATGCTCTCGCTCGAGATGCCCTGGAAATAATCCAGGAACTTGAGCAGTCTGTTGGCCTCAACATACTCGGGGCTGTCCTCGGGGATACCGAAGAGCAGCGGCTCCGCGAACTGCTTTAATACGGCCAGCTCATATACGAGCGCCGAATTGAACATGTAATCCGCTCCCTCCTGGAACGGGAAGATGTTCTCTTCCTCACCGCGCCTTACCGAAGGCCACATCGCGATGGTCCTCTGCGCGCTGGTTCCTCTGGTGCGTGCGTCGCGGACCATACGTCTGATCAGACGTCCGTCCGTCGTAGGCATGCGGTTATGCTCATCTATATTCAGCTGCGTAAGGGCGCTGATATATACTTTGAACTTGCTCTCCTTGGGAAGCGTGTAGCTGAGCTTGTCGTTAAGTCCGTGGATACCCTCGAGTACGAGGATGTCGTCCGCGCCGAGCTTAAGGGTATTGCCCTTGTACTCGCGTTTTCCGGTCTTAAAGTTGAAGGTTCTCATCGAAACCTCTTCGCCCGCAAGCAGCCTGGTCATATCGTCGTTGAAGCCCGCTACGTCGATCGCTTCGAGGCACTCGAAATTATAGTTTCCGTTCTCGTCCTTCGGAGTGTCCTCACGGTTTACGAAATAGTTGTCGAGCTCGATCGGATGAGGCTTATAGCCGAGTGTGCGGAGCTGTATCGAGAGCCTGTGCGAGAAGGTGGTCTTTCCCGAAGACGAAGGGCCCGCGATCATGACGAACTTAACGCCGCCGCGCTCCCTGATCTTCTCCGCGATCTCACCGATCTTCTTCTCCTGGAACGCTTCCTGCACGAGGATCATGTCGCTGATATTGCCTGTCGTGATGGCCTCGTTCAGGTCGCCTACGGTAGCGATGCCTATGCTCTCGCCCCATTTGTTTGCCTCATGCTGTGTTTCGAAAAGCCTCGGTCTGTCCACATAAGGCTTAACCTCCGCAGGCGCCGACTTATCGGGCAGCAGGAGCAGGAAGCCCTCGGAATAGCAC
>JAGCSS010000240.1 GCA_017964055.1 Lachnospiraceae bacterium | reverse complement strand
GGGCTTTCGCTTATCGCACAAAAAAACGCCTCAAAGAATTTTACTTCTTTGAGACGAATAAAATCATATCCGCGGTACCACTCAAATTCTCCCTTTCGGGAGCCCTCTGCAGGCTCAATCAAGCCCTGTGCACTGACGTAGCATACACGGGAGGCGCCTACCGAATTCTCTTTCGGACCTCCGGCTCGGAAGTGATGGGTACATGTAGTTCGATCTGCCGGTTTTCACCAACCACCGGCTCTCTGTGAAGATCTCCTTACGACCGTCTTCGTCACAGCCTTTAATACTTTATTTTGTTGAAGTGAATGTTAGCACAATGAAAATACCATGTCAAGAACTTTTTTAACTATTATTTTGTGAGCCCTGGATAAAGTCGACATCATGCGGGACTTCGTCGATCGTCCAGTTGTCGGTATACGGAATATCGTTTCCGGTAAGCGATGCAGGACGTTCATCGGGCATATTGTCCAGTGTCAGCATCTTTTTGATTGCCGCCGTGGTCTCGTCCTTAGATGAGCCGTCGCGGACGATAACGGTAGTTCCGGGCGCGGCGTTATACCATATCCAGCGCGCGTCGGGAACAGTCAGCCTGATGCAGCCGTGCGACGCTCTCCTGCCGAGGTTGTTGAACGATCCTGTATACGAAGCTGCGTCTCTTTTGGAATAAAGTATAGAATGAAAATACATCCTGCCGTCGATCTGGCTCCAGTACTGCCCGTAAACATCAGTATTCGCAAACAGTCCGAATCTGACGCGGTAGCTCTTTAAGTGGAATGTGCCCGATCTGGTCGGTGAGGACGATGTGCCGGTGGAACAAAGCATGTATCTGACAGGCACGGTATAATCTCCGTTTTCGTCCTTTGAAAATACCATGATCACCTGGTAATACTTATCGACGATGATCTTATAGGTCTCGGGCTCTGGGAAACCCGAAGGCAGGTTATATATGCCGTTGTCGCCGACGAGCTCGGCAAATGTCATGTTCGAAGTCGGCGCGATTATGTCGAAATTGTCGCTGTAGATCGACGCCAGTGAATCCGTGGAACGATAGCCGTAAGGGTCGGTTGCGTCGTCTTTGGCGTTTTTGTAGGTATTGGAAATGCGGTCCTTTTTATTGGAATCATTATCAACGCTGTCGGGTTTCGGCGTAGGTATGGGCTCATCCGACGCAGTATTTTCAGCATCTGACGAGGTATCCGAAGTCTCGGGATCGGCGGATGTATCTGCAGAGTCCGGCTGACTGTCACCGGGTATATCCGTATCGTCTGTCAATGCACCATCGTTATCATCCGAAGTCTGGACGTCCGCTATATCGTTTATATACTCTTCGTTTCCGACGTCCGCATCTCCCGCAGGTTCCGATACATCCGTAACGGGATCGGCATCGACTAAGGCAGTGTCCGGTTCCTTTAAAGATGAAATCACGTCAACAGCCACTGTCTGATCATGGGCAATACTGACCGAACCATGGCCCGGACCGGGTACCATGGCCGAATAATCCTTTTTTGAAAGGCCCGCGCAGCCGGAAAGCACCAGACTTATCGCGCAGAGCATCGCCAGAATCTTCAGCTTCATCAGTATTTGCCTATCGTGATATTGTGATAAAAGTAATTGATTATCTCTGTGTGGTCAAAGCCCTGACGCGCCATACCTGCAGCACCGGACTGAGACATCCCGACTCCGTGACCCTTTCCCATGCCGATTATGTAAACGGAACCGGCGGGAGGCAGTGTATCGGGAATGTTAAACAGAGTTTGGTTACCTAAAAGTATATACTGTTCCGTGGATGTTTCAAGTATACTAACGGGTGAATTATCGGAAATGACATAACTTTCGCCGGGAATAACAGGATTCGTGTAGCCGTTTGCGTCGATCGCATACACAGTATTTAAGTCGCTGTCTGCTGTGATTATGCGGAACTTGGTCGAGGGAAGTCCGAGTATTTCACGCAGCGTATTGCCTGAAACGGTTGTTTTTCCGTTTGTTCCTCGTATGAGGACACTGTAGGCGCGTCCGCCGGCTGTGGTGACCGTTACGCTGAGATCCGTTATGTCACCGACATCGTGGCCGCTGTCCTTAAGGTTTTTTGAGAGTTCGGTCAAAGTATATTCTTCTATCCACGGACCGACCTCGGGATCGGTCTCGTAAGGGTCGAAAACGGATTCATATACGGGATCGGCATAGCCCCAGATATCGGATATTGAATCTGTCGCGCCTCCGTCTGTCGAGAAATAGAATGCTTCAACGATATTGCCGCTTTTGTTGCGGATCACCTGTCCGATAGTCGATCTGACAGCATCGTAAGATGCATCGGTTTCGGCATTTACGCCCTTGTAAACCTGAGATGCGTCGGTATCGTTCATCTTATAGGGCTCGGATGTTTTTGAATCAGCGTCAAATCCGGCTTTTGCCGCGGCATAGCTCCTGGAGCATATAGCCTGTGCTTTTAAAGCTTCCGCGGGCTTCGAAGCGCCCATCTCACATGTGATGACACCCAGCAGATAAGCCTCAATACCGACAACATTTACAGCGGTCAGCTTGTCCGATTCGCGCACGAGCTCGATCCTGCCGCGGTATTTGCGAGTGCCCAAGGATACAGGCACCTGCTCTCCTCTTGAATTTACAGCCTTAAACTGTGGATAGCCGTCGACAGTACCGTCGATCAGGAACCCATAATCCGAAGACTCCGCATGTATCAGACTTTTCGGACCTGACCTCAACAGTGTCATGTCTTTAAACTCGCTGCCGTAATCCGACAGATTAAACGAAGCTAAGGAATCCGCTGGGATCAACACATGGATCTTCCATTGCCTGTTTCCATACATACAGGGCAATGCGGTATATCCCGCGTTTTTTATCTCAGAGCAGATGAAAGAAGCGTTTTTGTAGGAATTGTAGACTGTGGAACCGATGTACCAGTCATTTCGATCGGGCTCAAACGAGAACCCGGAAGCAGATCGCAGTGTTTCGGATACTGTAAAGGAATTGTCTTTACAGTATCCCACCGCAAGCAGATCGTTATAGATCGTGATTATATCTTTTTTTCCGTAAAGCGATGTGAGCCCGACACGTATATCACGGGCGGAACCCGCATGTATTCTAATGCTGTCGAATGCCGAAACGCCGATGATCAGGGCAATTACGGCCGCCAAAATGCGAACAGACCTACAGATCGGTGATGAACATTGCATCGCCGAACGAGAAGAATCTGTATCTCTCTTTGACAGCCTCATTGTACGCATTTAACACATGCTCCCTTCCGGCCAGAGCGCTGACAAGCATGATCAGCGTCGATTCGGGCAGATGGAAATTGGTGATAAGATTATCAAGGACCTTAAACCTGTATCCGGGATAGATAAATATCTCGGTATCGGCGCATCCTGCGTGAACGATACCCTCTTCATCGGCAGCGGACTCGATCGTCCTGCAGCTGGTGGTACCGACGCAGATCACACGGTTGCCGTTTTTCTTAGCGTTATTTATTTTCTCCGCCTCTTCGGGCAGGACCTCGTAAAACTCACTGTGCATATGATGATCGAGCACATTTTCCTCTTTGACGGGGCGGAATGTGCCTAAGCCCACGTGCAGTGTGACTTCGGCGATCACGATGCCCTTTTTACGGATATCCTCAAGCAGTTCCTTTGTGAAATGGAGGCCTGCGGTAGGCGCCGCTGCGGAACCCTCATGCTTCGCATATACGGTCTGATAACGGTTCTTATCCTTTAACTCGTGGGTAATATAAGGCGGCAGCGGCATCTGTCCGAGGCTGTCCAGGATCTCCTCGAAGATGCCCTTATACTCGAAATGAACGACACGATTGCCGTCGTCCTTAACTTCGGTGATCCTGCCGTACAGCTCACCGTTTCCGAATTTGACGCGCGCTCCGACTCTCAGCTTTTTGCCGGGACGCACGATTGCCTCCCAGTCGTCTGCGGAAAGACGTTTCAGGAGAAGTACTTCGACAGCGGCGCCCTCCTTGGGACGAGCGAAACCGGGTTTTAACGGCTCATCATCGACTACTCTCTCGCCTATGAGCCTTGCGGGTATAACCTTTGTATTGTTGATCACCAGGCAGTCACCGGGATTGAGATAATCGATGATCTCGGCAAAATGCGAGTGCCTTATCTCACCGGTTGTCCTGTCAAGTATCATAAGTCTCGAGGACGACCTGTTTTCCAGCGGATCCTGCGCGATCAGCTCCTCGGGAAGATAATAATTAAAATCACTTTTTAATAACTGCGGCATTTCTTTACTCTTTTCAAAAATATTACAGTCTCATGGGCACACCCTTGCTCTGAAGGTATGCCTTAAGCTCGGGTATCCCGATCTCCTTAAAATGGAACAGGCTGGCTGCAAGCGCCGCTTCGGCGCCTCCGACGGTCAAAGCCTCGTAAAAGTGGTCCATGGTACCCGCACCGCCCGAAGCGATAACCGGGACATTGACGGCGTCGGCGATCGCGCGTGTCAGCTCGAGGTCATATCCGGCCTTTGTACCGTCCGCATCCATACTGGTCAGAAGTATTTCGCCTGCGCCGAGCGAAACGCCTTTCTTGGCCCATTCTACGGCGTCAATGCCCATATCTATGCGCCCGCCGTGCTTATATATGGTCCATGCAAGTGAATCGGTGTCGGTCCTGCGCTTAGCGTCGATCGCAAGGACAACGCACTGGCTGCCGAACTTTGAAGCGGCCTCGTGAATGACAGACGGATTATCGATGGCGGCGGAATTAACGGCGCATTTATCGGCACCCGCGCGCAATATGCTCCTGAAATCCTCGGCGCTCCTGATGCCTCCGCCGACAGTGAACGGTATGAAAACCTGCTCGGCAACGCGCCTGACCATATCTATAGTGGTGTCTCTGTGATCGCTCGATGCGGTAATATCGAGAAATACGAGCTCATCGGCGCCTGCACGTCCGTACTCGGCCGCAACCTCGACCGGATCGCCCGCATCGCGCAGATTCAGAAACTGTGTCCCTTTAACTACCCTGCCGTCCTTAACGTCGAGGCAGGGAATGATCCTCTTAGTAAACATAATCAAACCTCACAGAAATTCTTCAGGATATCAAGCCCCACATCACCGCTTTTTTCGGGGTGGAACTGACATCCGAACAGATTCCCGCGCTCGATCGCGCAGTCAAATGTGATGCCGTAATCCGCGGTCGCGAGAACATCGCCGCGGTCCTTTGCGTTCAGATAGTATGAATGGACGAAATATACGTACGGCGACTCGGGAAGGCCTTTAAACAGCCTGGAATCGCTTTTAACGACATTGATCGAGTTCCAGCCCATATGAGGTATCTTGCGGGGCTCTATGCCCTTAAAAAGCCTGATATTGCCTCGTAAGAGCTTCAGACCGTCTATTTCGCCGTCAGTGACGTCGGAGCCGATATTTTCCTCACTCGAATCAAACAGCAGCTGCATGCCCAGACAAATGCCGAGGAACGGCGTGTCCGAAAGAGCCAGTTCGCGGACAGTATCCGTGAGGTTGTACTCTTTAAGCTTCTGCATCGCATCAAAATAGGCTCCGACTCCCGGGAAGATGATCCTCTCACAGCGGCGCAGCTTATCCGCGTCGCGAGTGAGCTCCACATCCATCCCAAGGAACTCCAGAGCCTTTATTACACTTAATGTATTGCCTGCATCATAATCAATAACCGCAACTTTACTCACTGATAATCTACCTCATAATCTCCGAGAAGCTCGTAGATATATGCGCTGTAATCCACATTATCCACGTATTTCATCATGTCATAGGCATCCGCTTCACTCATCTGGAACTCGGTCGAGAGTGCTTCGAGAATACCGCTTTTAACATAATTTAAATCGTCCTCGATGTCAAGTAAAGTTGCCAGCTCCAGGTACTTATCGTACCTCAACAGGCCTTTGAGCAATGAATCCAGCGCTTTTTCACGGTTATTGCTCTTCATGTAGTTCTGATAAGACGAAAGCTGAATGTTAACGTACATTACAGTCATGATCTTATCGTAGAGCTCAATATCCTTGTCCTTGATGCGCAGGCCGTAAACCTCGTAATACGCCTCGTTGTAATGCTGGCGGTCGAATTCCGTCTGCGCGTTCTTGATACTGAGATTGTAGTAGTAAATATTGGTGCCCAGGATGATAAATATCGCAAATACAGCGAAAATAACGAAGAGTATCGAAGCTCCTGCCCTGTTTATCCTGCCCTCGTTTACCTCGAGAGACTCGAGCGCGAGCTTTTCTTCTTTCTTTTTCTGGGCTTTGGCCTTGGCTTCTTCGGCTTTGCGCTTCTTTTCCTCTGCCTTTTTCTTGGCTTCTTCTTCCTTGGCAGCCTTGGCTTCGGCTTTGGCCTTTTCTTTTTCTTCTTTCGAGAGCGCCTTCTGTTCTTTCTTTTTCTCGGCGTCCTCTATTTTTTTCTTGGCCGCGGCCTCTTCTTTGGCTTTCTGTGCCTCTATCTGCTCGGGAGTGAGCTCCTCCACGACATTGGCAAACAGCCGCTCGAACAGGCTCTTTTTATCTTTTTGCTTCTTTTTCTTAGACTTCTTTTCCTGAGCGTCTGGATCAAGAGATTCAATGGTCTTTTCAAGATCTCCGCTGTCGATATTATCGAGCAGGGAATCAATATCGGGACCTGCGAAACTCTCACTTTCTCCGTCTGCGCCCTGATCGGGCTGATCGGTGCCGCTCATCTCAAGATCGGCTTCACTGAGGAACTCTCCTGTATTCAGGATATCATCAAGAACGGAATCCACCGTGGAAGTGTCGGTGATCTTTTCTCCATCACTGCCGCCTTCGGGTTCGGGAAGCTCGATCT
>JAGCSS010000239.1 GCA_017964055.1 Lachnospiraceae bacterium | reverse complement strand
CGCTCTTGTTCCTGGTACGGATGAGCTGCAGGAATGACGTATATACCGCGGGGGACCAGTTTTTCTTTCCGATGCGGTATATGAGGCTCACGATCAGGCTGTGTAGTCTGAGCGAAGCCATGCCCGCGCCCAGTATGAACAGTGAGGACGCGAGGAATATCAGCGGATCGAGAGACTTGCCCGCGAGCACGCGCGCGTACATCTCCGCTTCCTGATTCCTGAAATTATACAGGCCGTAGAGCGATACGCCGAGCAAAATGATATCGAGGAACAGCTTCTGCCAGATCGGCTTTTCCGACCTGCTCCTGCGGCGTTTTACAGCCACGATGCTGTGTTTGTCGCGCCTGAATACGGGGATCAGCGTCATGCCCATCGAGAGCAGCACCGCGCCCAGGCCGTAGAGCAGGACTTCGCCGGTGAGCTCGACTTTCAGTACCCTGCGCGCGTTAAACTGCAGGAACGCGCTCGACGCGCCGAGTATCCTGCAGACCAGTATGCCTGCAAATATGCCTATGACAAAGGATATGCCCGACAGTATCGCGGACTGCATGAAATACATCGCGAGTATCTGCTTTTTCGAGGCTCCGCGGCTCTTTAAGAGCGCGATCTCGTTCTCTTCCATCTCGAGCATCTGTCGCGAGATCATGAAGATGAACGCGCAGAGCAGCACGATTACGGGCACCTGAAGGATTGCGAGCGTAACGGATATCCTGTTTTCCTCGCTCCTGAACTTTTCGAGTATCTCCACATACGCGGGTGTGTCGATCTCGGAATATACGGTTTTATACGCCGCGATCATATCGTTCGAGAACGTGATCAGCTCATCAACATTCTCGGGCCTTACTTCCTCGTAATCGAGCATCACGGTATAGGTCTGGTTGAACTGGTACTTCGAGCCTTTTGCGGTAAACAGCGATCTGAACAGCTCCGCGTCGATCATCAGCGTGCCTTCGTAATAATCGGGGCTGTCATACCAGTAGATGTCGCTCGCGTCACTGTTCGAGAAAACACCGACTATCCTGACATGCATCGGAGCTCCCGTAGAATCCTTGACATTCGGGAATTCGAGCTCTTCTCCGACCAGCAGGTTCATGCCGATCATCGCGCTCTGGCTGATGACCGCCTCGATGAATCCGTCCTCGCCGATGCTCTTTGCGTACATGTTTCCGCTCAGCATCTTTGAATGGTCTTCGAGTCCCTCTAAGGCGCCGATCATGATCTTCTGCTCGGAATCGAGTCCGTCGTGCAGGGTCAGCGACTTCGCCGTGCTCGTTACCAGGTTCAGGTAGCAGACCTTTTCCTTTATGGGCACGCCCGAGAGCTTGTCTATATTGTTCACAAATTCGGCGAGCGCATTGGTCTCGGCCCTGCCGGTGCCCTTACGTACCCTTCCGTAGGTGCGTATCACCATCGGGTAGGAGTTTTTCTCTTCGAGATAATTCGTGAACCCGTCGGTCAGCATGTGGCGCTTTGACGCAGCCTGATACATCGGATGGCTCACGGTTATTGCAATAAGAAGGATATTGCCTATCAACAGAGAGACAACCATCCATTTCTTATGGAGTATTCTTTGTATAACAAGATGGAGCATTACTCTTCCTCACTGATCACTTAATGACTATGCGGTCTCCCTCGTTCAGACCGCTCACGATCCATACTACGCTCGCGTTGTTTCCGCCCGAGAGCACATAGCGCTTTATGCTGTTGCCGTCCGTATATACATAAACGTAATCGCCCCTGGAATCGTGATAAACGGCACTCTTGTCAACGACAATGACGTCCTTCATATCGACCGAGCGGTATGAAACGGTCACGTCCGAGCCGTACTCAAAGGTCTCGGGATCTCCCTCCACCTCGATGTAATCGGTGCTGCCGATAAGATTCGGGGTAAGAACGGAACTCTTGCATGTCGTAACCCTGCCGTCGAGCGATACGGCGCCCTTGGTCTGGCCCTGGGTGATCCTGACAGGCATATTGTAGCAGAGTCCCGCAACACCTCCGGGCACACGGACCCTGAACGACCTCGTGTCGCAGATCGTGCATATGTAAGCGTAGGACCTGAGCGTATCGCCGTTCCTGTAGCGGTTGATCTCCCTGACCTCGCCCTCGCTCTCGGCCGTGATATAGAGCGTTCCGTCACTGTTCTCGAGCTTGTCGAGATTGGCGATCATCTGCTCGATATTCTTGGTTCTGGAACTGTACTCATCCTCGTATTCCGTCTCAAGGCGTTCCAGCAGCAGCTCCGCCATCCTGCGCTCGTTCGCGCCCGCGGATGAAGCGATGATGCGCGTGTATTTGCTCTCGAGTTCCCTGTAAACAGCCATGTATTCTTCGAGGTTCTGCTCTTCAACCTCGATCTGCGCCCTCAGACCCTCAAGATCGGCATTCTCGACCGTTGTGCTGACCTGCACGATGCGGTCGCCCCTCTGTACCCAGTCGCCGCTCGAAACGAGCATTTTTACATATTTTACCGAGCCTTCCTGCAATGTGTTGAAGCAGTAGGAAACATTGTCATAGACGATCTCGCCCTTGCACGAGCTCATCACAGTGAAATCCCCTCGGGTGACTTCGATGGTCCTGACATCCTCTTTTATTTCCTCATTGAGAGCGGAGAAATACAGGTCCTCGTCATCGGGTCTGAAGCCCGAATCCGCGCCGGCTGCCGGTGTGATCACCGAGAAGGCGAGGACTGCGGAAAGCAGCAGCGCTGCGGGCCGTATGAACTTAATTCTTGACATAAACCAGCGCTCCTTCCTCTATTCCTTCGACGATCTCGACATAAGCCGTATCGCTGATACCCGTGACAACTGTGCGCTTGATGCGCGCATTGTCAACGATCTCATAAACGTATTTGCCCGAAGAATCGGTGTAAACGGCGCCTGCGGGCACAACGAGCACATTGCTCTGCATGTCGCTGACAAATACAACGACCGCGGAATCGCCCGCCGCCATGCCGGATGTATCGCCCTTAAGCCTGAACCTCGAAACCAGCGGTATCGAGCTCGCCGACATGACCCTCATCTCGTCCTTGGTATAGGGGATGTACTCGAGCTCCGTACGCACGCCGCCGATCATCGCGTAGCAGTCGTACGCGTGATTGACCGTGACTTCGCTGATATAGTCGCAGGTGAGCGTCATCTCGTCGCCGTAGTCTATGGCCACAACGGGTGTCCCCGCCGCGACATAGCCGCCCTGTCCCGTCCGCGTCACAGCCATGACTATGCAGTCGCAGGGCGCGATTATGTAGTTGTATCCGATATCGGTCTCTTTCAGCCGCTCAAGCCTGGCCTCTTTCTCGCCGATAGTGAGCTCGGCCTTTTCCCTCTCGTGCTTGAGCTGCAGCCGCAGTTCATCGGTATTCCTGCCCGCGAGCCGCTCGAGCTCTATCTCAAGCTCTAAGGCTTCGAATTTCTTTTCAAAGTCTGTTTTGCTGTTCTCGATCGATTCCTCGAGTGAATTGATCGCGTCGAAGTCATGTCCGACCAGAGCCGCGAGCACCGTTCCCTCGCCGACGCGGTCGCCTGCCTCGACATATACCCCGTACAGATATCCGTCGTCCTCAAAGCCGATCTCCTCGATGCCGGGCAGCAGCTGCGCGGT
>JAGCSS010000238.1 GCA_017964055.1 Lachnospiraceae bacterium | reverse complement strand
GGAGGAGGGCATTTTGTACGCTGATGTTATAGTGAACATTTCGTCGGAAAACGTCGACAAGCCCTATCAGTACCTGGTTCCGGATACACTGACCGACAAGGTCAGGCCTGGGTGCCCCGTGGTTATCCCGTTCGGCAGCCGTACGATCGACGGATATGTGATCGATCTTTCGGAAAAGCCGCAGATCGATCCTGCCAGGATCAAGCCGATCACAGGCGTTGCTGCGAAGATCAATCCCGTGGACGGACGGATGATAAGCCTCGCATGGTGGATCAAGGACCGTTTCGGCGGGACCATGAACCAGGCTTTAAAGACGGTCATCCCGTCCTCAAAAAAGATAAAGCAGCTGGCGGTACGCACCATCGAGCCTGTAGCGTCGCGGGAGGAGCTGTCCTCGCTGCTTGCTGAGGCCGTAAGAAAGCACCATACGGCAAAAGAGAGGTTCCTTCGGGAACTGATAGAGGCCGGCAAACTGGATTATTCGCTGACTGTTTCGAAGCTCAATATCGCGCAAAATGTTATCGCGAAATTTGAGACAGACCATGTTGTCAGGATACGTTCCGAAGTCGTTTATCGCAATCCTTTTTCGGACATAGACCGTTCGGGCTTTGTGAAAAACACGCTTAATCCGGCGCAGCAGGCGATAGCGGACGAGGTCAAGGCCGATATCGATGCCGGGAACAGGCGGGATTATCTGATCCACGGTGTTACGGGCAGCGGAAAGACGGAGATATATCTAGACATTATCGAGCATGTGATAGAAAAAGGCCGGCAGGTTATCATGCTGATCCCCGAGATCGCGCTTACCTACCAGACCGTAAAGCGTTTCTACATGCGCTTCGGCGACCGTATCTCGGTCATGAACTCGAAGCTTTCGGCAGGAGAGCGCTACGACCAGTACCTCAGAGCCAAAAGAGGAGAGACAGATATCGTTATAGGCCCGAGATCGGCGCTTTTTACGCCTTTTGAGAGACTCGGACTGATCATAATAGATGAGGAGCATGAGGGCAGCTACAAGGCTGAGAACGTGCCTGCGTATCATGCTAGAGAGGTGGCGTTCAAGCGCGGCGAAGACGAGAACGCGCCAGTGATACTCGGCT
Organism: Lachnospiraceae bacterium; assembly: GCA_017964055.1. GTDB lineage: Bacteria > Bacillota > Clostridia > Lachnospirales > Lachnospiraceae > RUG11977. Next base: position 2,840 of record JAGCSS010000238.1, on the reverse strand, counting down.
CCGCGACACCTTCACTCGAGGCTTACACCATGGCCCGTGCCGGGCTCATTAAGCTGTTTAAGCTCGATTCGCGCGCAGGCGGCGCACTGATGCCCACTGTGCATGTCGCGGATATGAGGGAGGAATTAAAAGCCGGAAACCGCACCGTTTTCTCGAGAGTCCTGCGCGGACTGATCGAGGACAGACTGAACAGAAAAGAACAGACCATGCTGTTCCTTAACCGCAGGGGATATTCCGGATCGGTTTCGTGCAGAAGCTGCGGACATGTGATAAAATGTCCTCACTGCGATATTTCGATGACTCTGCATAATACCGGCAATATGGTCTGCCATTACTGCGGACATACCGAGCATAAGCCCGATAAATGCCCGAAGTGCGGCTCCGCGTATATTTCCTCGCTCGGACTCGGCACACAGAAGGTCGAGGAAAAACTCAAAGAACTGTATCCTTCGGCGCGCATCCTCAGAATGGATGCAGACACGACGGCTTCAAAGGACAGTTATGAGCGTATTTTATCGGCATTTGCGAACGAAGAGGCGGATATACTCATCGGCACGCAGATGATAGTCAAAGGCCACGATTTCCACAAATGCACGCTGGTCGGCATACTGATGGCCGATATGTCGCTGTTCGCGCCCGATTTCAGGGCGGGAGAGCGTACGTTCCAGCTGCTGACACAGGCATCGGGACGCGCTGGCAGAGGCGCGATAGCGGGCGATGTGGTGATCCAGACATATAACCCGGAGAACTACTGCATCGAGCATGCGGCGAAGGCCGATTATGAGGGCTTTTACGAGGAAGAATACGGCTTCAGGAAGGTTATGAACTATCCTCCGGCCAGATGCATGCTGTCGGTTCTTATACTTTCGACAACCGAGGAAGAAGCGGCAAAGGAGTCGGAAAAAGTCAGGGCGATGACGGATGCTTATCTGAAGGGAAAAGATGTAAAGGGAAACGCTTTACAGACAAAGATAATCGGTCCGGCCGACGCACCGCTTGCAAAGGCGCGTGACATTTACCGCAAGATAATCTATATTAAGGCAGTGGACTATTCATTGCTGATAGATATAAAAGACCTGCTGGCGCAATACGGCGATGAGCTGCCGGAATCGGCTGCGCTGCAGTTTAATTTCAACGGAGGTACTGTACATGGCACTGAGGAACATCAGAAAAGAAGGAGATCCGATCCTTAACAAGAAATGCAAAGAGGTTACCGAGATGACTGCCCGAAACAGGGAGCTCATCGAAGACATGATAGACACTATGTACGAGGCGAACGGCGTAGGTCTTGCGGCTCCGCAGGTCGGCGTTTTAAAGCGCATCGTGGTCATCGATGTTTCGGAGGAAGGCGATTCTCCGATCGTTCTGATAAATCCTGTGATCACCGAGGCCGACGGCGAGCAGACGGGTGCCGAGGGTTGTCTTTCCGTACCCGGCAAATCCGGCGTCGTGACACGCGCAAACCATGTGAAGGTTAAAGCGCTGGATATCGATATGCAGCCTTTTGAGCTCGAAGGCACGGAGCTCCTCGCGCGTGCGGTTCAGCATGAGCTCGACCATCTCGAGGGAGTGCTCTATACGAGCAAGGTTGAGGGTGAACTGATATCCGCTGAGGAAAACGCGAACGAAGGCGAATAAGCGGCAACAGGATTTTGATCATTTTTCTGCATGAAAGGAGCCTTCTATGCGTGTAGTATTTATGGGTACGCCCGAGATCGCTGCGGGCATTTTAAAAACGCTGATTGCTTCGAGGCATGAGGTGGTCGGTGTCGTTACCCAGCCCGACAAACCCAATTCAAGAGGAAACGGGATCATATTCTCGGATGTTAAAAAGGTCGCTCTCGAGCATGAAATACCGATCTTCCAGCCTGAAAAGGCATCGGAGGAGACTTTTGTAGAATCCATAAGACAGTTAAATCCCGACATTATCGTCGTGGCCGCTTACGGACAGATACTCCGTGAGAATATACTCAATCTTCCGAAGTACCGCTGCATCAACGTGCATGCTTCGCTGCTCCCGAAATACCGCGGCGCGTCTCCGATACAGTGGGCCGTGATCAACGGGGAGAAGGAAACCGGCATTACTATAATGTACATGGAAAAGGGTCTCGATACCGGCGACATGATCCTGACTCGCAGGCTCGAACTGGCACCCGATGAGACCGCGGGCAGTCTGCATGACAGGCTTATGGAGCTCGGAGGTCCGACTCTCCTTGAGGCTATGGATGAGATCGAAGCGGGCACCGCGCATCCCATTCCCCAGAACAATGACGAAGCAACCTATGTAGGCATGATAAAAAAGAGCATGGGTGAGCTCGATTTCAACAATAAGACCGAATATCTCGAGAGGCTGATCAGGGGCCTGATACCCTGGCCCGGAGCCTATACGTTCATAAACGGCAAGATGCTGAAGATCTGGAAGGCTGTGATCCCGGACGGACGTGCCGAAGTCCCCGAAGAGACCGGGGATGCCGATGGCTGCGGGACTTCTCGCTGCGGTACGGAGCGGATTCCCGGAAGAATATTTACTTACGGAGCGGGACTGTATATCGAGACTGCGGACGGATGTCTGGAGCTGCTCGAGGTTCAGCTCGAGGGCAAGAAACGTATGGCGTCCGGTGATTTCCTGAGAGGCTATAAGCTCGAGGAGGGTACGGTTTGCGGCAGAAAGGCCGACGAAGCCGGCTGAAAAGTGAAGAGTTTTAATACGGATAACGGAGGGCCTGTGCTATGGCGGATATCAGAAACGACTGTCTTAATCTGATCGTTGATATTCTCGAAGAGCGCAGGCCCTCGCATCTTGTTATCGCGGATTATCTTGATGCGCATCACGAGGCGGC
>JAGCSS010000030.1 GCA_017964055.1 Lachnospiraceae bacterium | reverse complement strand
GCGAGCGCGATCGTATCTGTATCTCTTCACTGGATGAGACCTTTTTTGATGAAACGGAGGGCAAAAAGTTGCTCTGCGAACATTTTAAGGTCGATAGCATCGATAAGCTCGGGCTCTCCGGATATGAGTTCGGCATTATCTCGGCTGCGGCTGTTCTCAGGTTCCTTTACGAGACCCAGATGATCTCGCTGGAACATATCACGTCTGTTCTGCCTTATGTGAACGGCAGATACATGATCATAGACAATTCGACCCGACGCAATCTCGAGCTGTGCGAGACACTACGCGAGAAGAATAGAAGAGGTTCGCTGCTTTGGGTCGTGGATAAAACGAAGACCGCCATGGGAGCCCGTATGCTCAGGACCTTTATCGAGCAGCCCATGCTTGACAGGCAGGACATAGAGGACAGGCTCGATGCGGTTGAGGAGCTAAAGAACGCGTATATCGACCGCGAGGAGATCAGGGAGTACCTTAATACTATTTACGACCTCGAGCGCCTGGCAGGCAGGATCAGCTACCGCAACGCCAATCCGCGCGACCTGATAGCTTTTGCGTCTTCGCTTGAGATGCTGCCCGCCATCAGACTGCTCTGCGAACAGTTTAAGTCGAAATTGCTTATTGATGTGCATGAGAAGCTCGACCCGCTGCAGGATATCAGGAGTCTTATCGTTGACGCGATAATCGACGATCCTCCCGTGCAGATCAAGGAAGGCGGCATATTTAAGAGCGGTTTCAATGCCGAGATAGATTCGCTCAGAAACGCCAAGACCGAGGGCAAGAACTGGCTGGCAGACCTGGAGGCAAAGGAGAGGGACCGCACCGGTATCAAGAACCTCAAGGTCAAGTTCAGCAGGAATTTCGGATACTGCCTGGAGGTAACGAACTCATTTAAGAATCTTGTGCCCGAGGACTGGACGAGACGCCAGACCCTGACCGGCGCCGAGCGTTATACCACTCCTGAGCTGAAGGAGCTCGAGGATAAGATCGTCAATGCCGAGAGCAGACTGTTTGCCCTCGAGTACGATCTGTTTACGCAGATCAGGGAGCAGATCGCTGCAAATATCGGGCGTATCCAGCAGACCGCAAAGGCGATCGCGCTGCTCGATTCCTATGCTTCGATCGCGTATGTCGCGGAGCGGAATAACTTTGTCAGACCTTCGATCAATGCAGACGGCATCATCAATATCAAAAACGGACGCCATCCTGTGGTCGAGCAGTTTATAGGTGCGGATTCGTTTGTTGCGAACGATACCTATCTGGACAACAAAAACTCTCGCATCGCGATCATCACAGGCCCCAATATGGCCGGCAAATCGACGTATATGCGTCAGACCGCTCTGATCGTGCTGATGGCGCAGTGCGGCTTCTTTGTACCAGCCGAGAGCGCTGATATAGGCATTGTCGACAGGATATTCACCCGCGTCGGCGCTTCGGACGATCTGGCTTCGGGCCAGAGTACGTTCATGGTAGAGATGAACGAGGTGGCATATATCCTGAAAAACGCGACAGCGAAGAGCCTGCTGATACTCGATGAGATAGGCCGGGGTACTTCGACCTTTGACGGACTGGGCATCGCATGGGCCGTGGTCGAGTATATCAGCAGCAGAAAGCAGATCGGAGCAAAAACACTGTTCGCGACGCATTATCATGAGCTCACCGAGCTCGAGGATAAGCTCGAGAGCGTCAATAACTACTGCATCGCGGTCAAGGAACAGGGCGAGGATATCATATTCCTGCGCAAGATAATCCGCGGCGGAGCAGACCGCAGTTACGGCATACAGGTTGCCCGTCTGGCGGGACTGCCCGAAGCTGTGCTCGTGCGTGCCCGCGAGATAGTGGATATCCTGACCGATAACGATATCAACGGCAAGATCCGTGAGAATGTCGAGATCGTAAACCGAAAGGATTCCGGCAGGAAAAAGACCGTGAGCGACCTCGAGGCCGGGCAGATGAGCCTGTTCGACCTGTCGGGAAGCGGGGCAAACAATGCCGTTATTGAAAAGCTCAAAGGCATTAAGGTCGATGAGCTGCGTCCGGTTGACGCGCTGAACCTGCTTGCGGAGCTGCAGGGGATGATAGATGAGTAGTTTGCCGCGGCCTGATGGGCACGCGGCTTAGAAGGAGAGCATTATGTCTGTTATCAATGTTCTTGACAAAAATACGGTCAATCAGATAGCGGCCGGCGAGGTGATCGAGCGGCCTGCGTCCGTTGTCAAGGAGCTGATCGAGAATTCGATAGATGCAGGCGCGACAGCCGTTTCATGCGAGATAAAGGGCGGCGGCATCGAGCTGATCCGCATAACGGACAACGGCTGCGGAATAGCAGAGGATGACGTAAGGACCGCATTCCTGCGTCATGCGACGAGCAAGATAAAGGACGCGTCGGACCTGGCGGATGTGCTGAGCCTGGGTTTCAGAGGCGAGGCGCTCGCCAGTATAGCGTCTGTCAGCGAGGTAGAGCTGCTCACGCGCAGAAAGAATGATGTCACAGGCATCAGGTACCTGATCTCGGGCGGCGAAGAGCAGGGGATGGAGAGTATCGGGTGCCCCGAAGGCGCGACCTTTATCGTCCGCAATCTGTTCGGGAATGTGCCCGTGCGGCGCAAGTTCCTTAAATCCGCATCGACCGAAGGTTCGATCATCAATGAGCTCATCGAAAAGATCGCGATCTCGCATCCCGAGGTCTCAATAAAATTCATAAATAACTCAAGGACCGTTATTTTCACGACCGGCAGCAATTCGATCCGGGACATCATATATGGCATTTACGGACGCGAGATCACGGCGTCGCTCTTAGATGTAAACTATGAGGACGAGAATGGCAT
>JAGCSS010000237.1 GCA_017964055.1 Lachnospiraceae bacterium | reverse complement strand
CAAATGTTGAGGCAGCGAAAACGCTGTCTGCGGTCACACCGAGGTATTATCGAGGTGTGACTTCCGCTTATCGCGGATCAAGGCAACCGGCTTGGAGCGCCGTCCTCGCTTTTGAAAAAACGCGTTGAAGCTTTCGCGCCTTTTCAAAACAAAGCTCGGATGGATTTCTTTTCAAGAAATCCAGTTGCTAGACGACCCGGATCGGACTCGAACCGACGACTTCCGCCGTGACAGGGCGGCGCTCTAACCAACTGAGCCACCGGGCCAAAGAAATCAAACGCAATTTCGTCTGGCAATTTTCGAGTTGCAAAGCAACGCTGAAAATTGACTAGAGACTTAATTGCTGATGAAATCATGCTTCGATAAAACCTCAGCATGATCGCAACCGGCTTGGAGCGCAGTTGCTATGGACCCTCGGGGACTTGAACCCAGGACCGGCCGGTTATGAGCCGGCTGCTCTGACCAACTGAGCTAAGGGTCCCTAGTAGATTGATTTTTCGCAGAAAAATCAACCGAAACACTGACCTGAAAAAGTGAAATGCTTCAATTCACTTTTTCAAGTGTTGAGGCAGCAAAGCTGTCTACGGTCTTGCAGAGGTATTTCCGATGCAAGACTTCCTTGGCAGCGAAAGCTGCCCATTTCTCTAAAAAAAATAGCAACTGGAACAATCCGGTTGCTATGACTCCGACGGGAATTGAACCCGTGTTACCGCCGTGAAAGGGCGATGTCTTAACCTCTTGACCACGGAGCCGAAAGCATTCTGACCTTGTCAGCAACATTGAAATTATACATCCGTTGCTTTTCTCTGTCAATCACTTTTTGCCTTTTTCTTCCGTTAAATCTTTCGGTTTTCGGACCGATACATATTATATATTTTTCCGAATATTTATGGCTTCACTTCACAACAGATGTGGTATAATATTCTGAAGGACAATATTTATCAAATCATTTCATTAAGATGAAGGTGATCAGATGAGAAGAAACACGAAACAACGCCTGACGGTGCTGTTGCTGGCGGCATCGCTAGCCCTGGCGGCCTGTTCAGATCAGGACATCCCGCAGAAGCCCGACGGCGCGCAGGTAACCGATGTTCTGCAGCCGGGTTCGTCGGACAGTTCCGCTCTGAGCGCGGTCGATTTCAGCCACGAGCTCGATGCGTACGTGCCGAAAAAGGACAGCTACAGCTTCTACTTCACGTACAAGATCGTCCATCCCTGGTGGGATGCGGTGGCACTCGGCATGGAGGAGGCGCAGAGGCAGTTCCTCGGCAGGGGAATTACGGTTACCTACGAGTACATGGCGCCGGATTCCGCTTCGGCCGATGACCAGGCGCAGCGCCTGCACGCGGCTGAAACCGCAGGCTATGACGTGATCGGCGTGGATGTTGCCGATGAGGCCATCATATCCCCCATCCTCGACAGTCTGGTCGCTTCGGGGACCAAAGTCATGACATTCTCCAGTTCCGATGCCGCCGAGGGCTGCAAAAGGATCGCTTACGTCGGCAACACCCACAACTACGAGGACGGTGCCGCTCTGACCGAGGCTCTCTGCGAAAAGCTCGAATATAAGGGCAAGGTTGCGATACTTGTCGGCAGCGTCGGCGCTCCCTGCCATGAGGACAGGGCTGCCGGAGCCAGAGACACGATCGCGAAGTATTCCGCTATGGAGATCGTCGCGACCGAGTACGATATGGACTCCATTGACATCGCGTACGAGCTCACACTGAAGATTCTCTCCGATCATCCCGATCTCGACGGCATCATCTGCTGCAACATGAGCAATCCCGTAGGCGCCGCCAGAGCCATCCTGGAGAAACAGAGCGACACCGTTATCGTCGGCATGGACCACGACCGCGAGGCGCTGCACTATCTGAAGGACGGCGTTATCTACTGCCTCGGCGTGCAGGACTGCTATTCCATCGGTTTCGACACGCTCACGACCGCGGTCAAGATCGCGGACGGTTTACTTCCCGGTGACCTTTACCCCGAACGTGTAAATGAGATAACAACTGTTATTTATCAAAAAGACGCAGCATTTATGCTCGAACTTCTTTACGGTGATGATACATGAAAAAGACACGGATTAACACAAAAACATTTATCATGACAGCGATCGTCGGCAGTATCATGCTGATCGTGTTCGTTATCTCGAATATGCTCCATTCGTCGAGGCAGACCATCGAGGCCACAAACGAGGCGGTTTCTTCGGTAAGCTCCTTCTATCTCGAGGCCATGGCCGACCGGCGTTCGAAGACGATCACCAATCTGATCGACAGTAATTTTGAGCACATGAAAAAGGCACTTGCCTTTATCGATGATGAGGGCATCACCTCCCAGGAGGAGCTCAGGGCTGCCCTCGGTAAGGTTAAGGCCCTGCTCTCGCTCAACAGGTTCGCGCTCGTTGACAGCGACGATGTCGTTTACACGCAGTACACGACCTTTACCGGCCGGAGCCGCTATGATTTCCTCTCCGACAATGCCATGAGCGAGCGCAGCATCAGCATAGTTTTCCCGTACGGTTCGCCGAAGGAGCTGTGTCTGGCGATCCCGACGCCCGATCTGTATGTAATGGGCAAACAGATGAAGGCCTGCTTCGTCCAGATCGAGATCGGTGAGATCGTCAGCCTGCTGGCATTCGAGGATCAGGGCAGGACTTATTTCGGCCTGTATTCGAGAGCCGGAGAAAACCTCTCCGACACAGACCTCGGCCCCTTCATCCAAAAGGCAAACATCTTCGACGCTACGAAAAATGTCATTCCCGAGGAGCTTCATGAGCAGCATTATGACAATTTCGCGCGCGGTATCGGCGGCGATATGTCGTTTACGGCGGGCGGCGTCGCGGAAACACTGTACTACGTGCCTATCGAGAACACCGAGTGGGAAATGGCCGTTCTGATCAGTGAAAGCGTTATCAATGAGCGCATCCGCAGCATCAGTGAGCACAGTCTGGCCTCCAGCCGTAAACAGATAATCATGACGTTATCGTTCGTTGTCCTGTTCGCCACCGTTCTCCTGCTCGAGTTCAGATCGATGTCAAAGAGACGCCTCGAGGCCGAGAAAGAGACCAGCCGCACCTTCAAAAACATGGCCAATACCGACTCTCTCACGGGTATCCGCAACAAGCTAGCTTATTCGGACAACGAAGAAGCCCTGAACAATCTGATCAGGGCCAAAGAGATCGACAAACTGGCTGTCGTTGTATGTGATATCAACGGTCTGAAATACGTCAATGATAATGAAGGACACGCTGCCGGCGATAAGCTCATCAGGGACGCCAGCCGCCTCATCTGTGAGTATTTCGATCACGGTGCCGTTTTCCGCATAGGAGGAGACGAATTTGCGGTACTCCTTCAGGGAAGAGGCTTCGATTCGCTGCAGGAAGACATCGACGCATTTAACCGTAAGGCCGAAGAGAACATCGCCTTAGGCGGCGTAGTCGTTTCTCTCGGCTACGCGACGCTGCTTCCTACAGACACCGAGCTCCACGAGATGTTCGAGCGCGCGGATCAGATGTTGTATACACGAAAAAAGGAGCTCAAGGAAATGGGCGCGCATACCAGATGACGCGTTCCGCCGTTATTTTACGGTATCAAAGCCCAGTCTTACGGTAAATATGCCGTCCTCGCACTCCGCTTCGATGCTGCCGCCCATCTTTTCGGTCAGTTCTTTCGATATTGCCAGACCCAGCCCGCTGCCCTTTGTGCCGCGGGCTTTGTCAGCCTTATAGAACCGCTCGAACACTCGGCTCGCGTCCACAGGCTCGTCCCGGTTCAGCAGCTCGTCGCTGCATTCGAGCACCGCTCGTCCGTCCGCGGCGTGCAGGCGCACCTTCAGGTTTTTACCGTGTATCAGCGCATTTCTGACCAGATTCTGCACTATCCTGGTGTATGCGCCTCTCTCGGCGTTTATCATCACGGGCTCCTCCGGCAGCTCTATCTCAGGTTCGTTCCCGCTCTTTCTTATCTCATCGTAAAAGCTCAGCACCGTGTCCGCAGTGACCGCCGTCATATCCATCGCCGCCGTCTCCAGCTCGTAGTTCGGATCCTGCAGCTTTGCGTAGGTGAACAGCTCGTCGAGCATATCGTTCAGGCTCGTTATCCTGCTCCTGATGATATCCGCGTACTGCGCTCTCTTTTCCGCGGACAGCTCCTCCGACGTAAGCAGCTGGAAATACCCGTCCAGCGAGGTCAGCGGAGTCCTGATATCATGCGATATGTTGGCAATAGTCTCCCGCAATGCCTCATCCTGCCGCAGATGCGTGACTTCGATCTCCTTCAGCCTGTCGGAAAGGCGCGCGGTCTCATCGGCCAGGGCTTTCAGCTCCGGCCTGTTGATGTCCACCGACGGCCTCTGACGGGTGTCGTTGTCATTGATAAAGCGCAGCTGGCGGCCGAGTTCCTTGACCTGCCGCCTGTAGATCACGTGCGCTGCCGCGAGGATCACGAGCGCTGCCGACAAAATAACGATGATAAATACCATAGATTACCTTACGTCCTTCCTGTTTGCCACAGTTGCGGAGAGTATCGCTCCCAATCCAAAGTATATCATACACACTATGAACAGTGTCAAAGGATAATAAGTTTTTGACAGATACCCGTTCTCTATATTGAGCATCATCATGTACCTGTTGATGTTGATTCCGCCAAGCCATGTAAATTTGCTCTTCAGGAGATTGAAGGCTCCGACAATGAGCTTGTCCGCCAGTGTCGCCGAGAAAATGAATACTGACAGCAGCATGAGCGCCCTGCTGTGAGTCAGCTCGTGCATGAGCACAAGGAGCGCTATGCAGGTGATGTGCACGAATAAGCAGAGCAGCACATAGATCGCGAATCTGCCTTCGTCACCCGCAGGAATGCCGGTGTATTCTATCTCTGCGCCGCTTGCGAGAGCCTCGATCAGCATGAATACAGTCCTGATCACGATATACTCCGCGATATAGATGAACAGAGTGATCACGCCTGTGATCATCTTCGAAACAGGCATAAAACGCTTGTCCACTGCGCATCCGGCAGCGTTCTTGAGGAATCCGTGCCTGCTCTCGTTAGTATAGAATATCGCCATCGCTATCCCGAGGAACAGCAACAGCAGTCCGTCGCCCAGGCAGCCCGCGAAATCGACGGGACCGCATTTTACCGACCTTGCGGCAAAATCCACGATCACTTCGGAATCACCGTCGGTCATCCTCACCACCGAGAAGCACATGGACATTATCTCGACGAATACCAGAAATATCGGGTATACATAGAATGCCTTTGTCCTGAAAAGCCTGAAAAGATCCGTCTTTATAATCTTAAGCATACTGTCCTCCCTCGACAAGGTTCAGATAATAGTTCTCTATCGTTCCGACCTTCTTTGTCATTTCGTAGGTGGTGATGCCGTTCCCGGCCATCGCCAGCGTTATCTCGCCTATCCGCTCGGGGCTGTCGAAGATATCGATGCGGCCGTCCTCCTGCACGCGGATCTGCGCAAAGCCCATTCTTTCAAGCACTGCGGCCGCTCCCGCGGGCGAATCGGTCTTCAGCTCTATCTTTGATTCACACTTTTCTGCCAGCTCTTCGGCGCTGCATTCCATGATCAGGCTGCCTTTATTGATGATGCCGTACGAGGTCGCGAACTTTGACAGCTCGTCGAGGATGTGGCTGGAAATGATGAATGTCGTTCCCTGCTCTTTCCTCATCCGCACGATCATCTCGCGGATATCCACGATACCCTGCGGGTCGAGACCGTTTATGGGCTCATCGAGCACTACGATATCGGGATTTCCTGCCATGGCGATCGCTATGCCGAGGCGCTGCTTCATGCCGAGCGAATAATTGCCGACCTTTTTCTTTCCGGCGTCCCCAAGTCCGACCATCCGCAGCAGCCGCTGAGGTTCCTCGCGGTCATTGATCCCGAGCAGCTTGCATTTGATCCTCAGGTTCGTTTCGGCGTCAAATTCGGAAAAATAACCGGGATCCTCGATCAGCATGCCCCTGCGCTGGGCTATCATACCGGGCCTGTCTCCGCGCTGTCCGAACAGTTTGAACTCGCCCGCCGTCGCATGCGACAGTCCGCATATTATCCTCATCAGCGTTGTTTTGCCGGCTCCGTTCCTTCCCACGAGTCCGTAGATCTCGCCCTTCCTGACATGTACAGAGACCTTGTCCAGCGCGTATTTATCACCGTATTTCTTTGTAAGATTGATCGTTTCAACTATATTCTCCATTTTATTCTCCATTTCATGCCTTCACATCACGCTTTTTCGCGGTAAATACCGCCAGCACCGCAAATACTGCCAGGTAAACGATCGTCCTGATCAGGCTTACCCAGAGCCTGTCTTCGATCAGCATGCCGTAGATCAGGGTGTATCCGATCAGATCGATCTTGCTGTCGATCAATGCCACGATATTCAGGATGAGTTCCTCGACCATGCCGGTCCAGATCGCGATCGTCAGGATATATCCGAGCGCCGCGCTGTGGGTGAGCTCATGGACCAGCTCCATCAGCGCGACAAACGCCATGCCGATCAGGATCCACAACCCGAGCTTTATGATGCTCCTGCCCGGATCGCCCCATACTATGGTGTAGCCGTTCAGCAGATTGCCCACCAGCATGAAACCAATGGTGATGATCATGTAGATAACGGTTATCAGCGCGCCCGTTACCAGCTTTGTGACTGCGGGGATATGACGTCCGGTGACGTTACCCGCGATATTCTTTATAAACCCGTTTCTGGTCTCGGTATTCCAGAGATATGTGACCAAAAAACCGAGCGGCATGAATGTAAGATATCTGGCCGTAACAAATGTATCCTCGAGTATGCCCTCAACGCTCATCGTGATACCTGCTTCGTCGCCCATTGTCAGCGAAAGTATGAAGATCAGCATCAACGCGGCTGGAAACATGTAAAATGCAAGTCCGTGAAAGATCCTGTACAGATCTGTCTTTAATATCCTGCCCATATCAGTTCTCCTCCTCCTCTTCTTTTGTATCCGCTCCGACTATGCCGATGTAATAGTCTTCGAGAGTCTCGTATTTCTTTGTGATCTCATATATCGCGATGCCCTGTGCCGACAGCGCGTTCGAGATATCACCAGTCCGCTCGAGCTGTTCGTATATCTCCGTCCTGCCGCCGTCAAATACCTTGTATGAGGCGAATCCGAGACTTTCTATAACGGCTGCCGTTCCCGAAGGATTGTCCGTGACGAGGTTGATCTTCGAGATGCATTTTGCCTTTAAGTCCTCCGCCGTACTCTCCTCCACGAGCTTTCCTTCGTTGATAAAACCGTATTTTGTCGCGATCTTTGAGAGTTCTCCGAGAATGTGGCTCGATATGATAAATGTCGTTCCCTGCCTGTGCTTCTCCAGAATCATCTCCCTGACGTTCCTGATGCCCTCGGGATCGAAACCGTTGATCGGCTCGTCGAGGATCATGAGCTTGGGATTTCCGGCAAATGCGAGTGCCAGGCCGAGACGCTGCTTCATACCGAAGGAATAGTTCTTCACATGCTTCTTCATCGCGTCCCTGATACCCATCAGCTCGAGCAGTCTTTCGGGCTCGCTCTTATCCTTTACGCCGAGTGCCAGACACTTGATCTTCATATTCTCGAGCCCGCTCTTTTCCGGATAAACTCCCGGGTCCTCGATCAGCAGGCCGCGCTGCAGCACCATATCACCGAGATCGTTCACATCCCTGCCGAACAGCCTGCAGCTGCCTGAATTCGCCGATGCCAGCCCGCCCGCGATCTTCATGAGCGTTGTCTTGCCGGCACCGTTCCTGCCTACGAGTCCGTAGATGTCTCCCTCTCCGACATGTACCGAAACATTGTCCAGCGCGCGCTTTCTTCCGTAAGTCTTTGTCAATCCGTCGGTTTCCAGAATAAATGACATTTTAGTTTCTCCTTCCGCTTCTTTCCGGGTATTCGCAATTCTGCCTGCCTTTTTGATCCGGCGGCTCCTCCCACCCGTTTTGAAGCCGCCGAAAAAAGGTCCGGAATGGCATCAGCTGACAGCTGCCTTGCCCTTCCGAACCTTAGGTTATCATTTAAATATTCAAAAAACGTCAAGAAATGTTTAAGAAAGTTTAAAGATTAAAACTTATTTTGTATTCAGCTTAAAACCGATGCCCCAGACAGTCTCGAT
>JAGCSS010000236.1 GCA_017964055.1 Lachnospiraceae bacterium | reverse complement strand
GACCAGAGAAGATGACACCATCATGGACAGGGACAAGAAAAAAGATCTGGAGATGCGCTGCGATCTGGGCAGACAGGTAGGCGCGGACTGCCTTGTGAGTGTTCATTTTAATGCAACGGATGCCCATACGCTCAGCGGAACCGAGATCTGGATATCGAGACGCTCCAATGTCCATGACCAGACCGAAGCACTCGGAAACGCCATCATGGATGAGCTCGTGGCCCTCGGACTTAAAAAACGCTCGGTAGGGCCGCGAAAGAGCAACGATATGTTCGATCCGGACGGCATAGCATACGATTATTACGCGATCAACCGTCACTGCGCTGCGAGGGATATTCCCGGCATCATAGTGGAGCAGTGCTTTATGGACAGCGAGCACGACCAGCAGTTCATAAACACCGAAGAGGGCTTAAAGAGCCTCGGCGAGGCAAACGCGCGCGGTATAGCAAAGTACCTCGGATTGACACCCAAAGGAGAATAAGCAAAAAAAAAGAAGCTCACTGCATCAGTGAGCTTCTTTCGGTCATAAACCGTAGATCGCGTGTAATACCCTGGTTCTAATATATCTGTATCAAATATATGATGAAAATCTATTAGCACTTCGAATAAACTTCACGCCAGCGCTGCTATTAGCACTTTGTAACGTTAGCAGCCTGAGGTCCCTTCTCGCCGTCAACAACGTCGAATGTAACCTTCTCACCCTCTTCAAGAACCTTGAAGCCATCCATGTTTAATGCTGAGAAATGAACGAATACGTCATTGCCCTCTTCGTCAGAGATGAAGCCGAAGCCCTTCTTAGCATTGAACCACTTAACTGTGCCGTTTTTCATAAAAAGCCTCCATAAAAAAATAAAAATATACACAATGGGTGATACTATATGCACCCAAGACATAATCTATCATATTGAAAACCAAAAGTCAAAGTAAATTTCGACAATTCATAATACTAATGGGTGTTGAAATGAAATATCGGAAAAGATATAATTATTAAGAATTAAGTTTGGAAGTTTATGGGGTATTTGTAATGGATGATGTAATCAGGATCAAAACCTTCGGCGGTTTTTCGATGTCTTACGGCGATAAAACCATAACCGATCAGGATAACCGGTCAAAGAAGCTTTGGCTGATCCTTGAGTATCTTATCGCATTTCACGACAGAAACCTTCCCCAGGCCTCGATCATCGACCTTATCTGGAACGAGGACAGCATCACGAGCGATCCGGAAAACGCTCTTAAGACCAGTCTGCACCGCATCAGAGCCCTGATGGATGACCTTCAGATCCCCGAGAAGAAGCTGATCATCCGCAAGCAGGGTACTATTTCCTGGAACAGGGAGCTCCCCTGCGAGTATGATTTCGAAGAGTTCATATCCTACTGCAACAAGGGCGCCGTAGCCGATATCTCCGACGATGAGCGACTGGAGCATTATCGTGCGGCTTTTGACCTGTACAAGGGCGATTTCCTGCCCAAGTGCCACATGGAGTCATGGAGCGCTGCGCTGGCCACCAGATACCGCTCGATCTACATGCAGATGATCGTGAAGTTCATGGAGGTCCTGCTGCGGCTCGGCAAATTCGAGGAGATGGCCGACAGATGCAGTGTCGCGAATGCGATCGATCCGATGAATTCGGATGTGAATTATTACCTGATCTATTCTTTATACAAGATAGGCAATAAGAAAAACGCGATCGAGCAGTACAATCGCATAGTCAACGCATATTATGACGAGTTCGGCGTAGAGCCCGAGAAAAAGCTCCTCGAGCTGTATGAGGAGATCACGGTACACGAAGAGGGGATCGAGGCGGATCTTAATACGATCCAGGAAGAACTGACGGAAAAAGAGGCCCGCAGAGAGGCCTATATCTGCGACTATTCGGTTTTCCAGCACTACTACAAGATAGAGGCCAGGGCGTGCGCGCGCAACGGCATGTCCGTATACATCATGCTGATCACGATAAAGCAGAGGGCAAAGGAAGAGACCGACCTGAACAAAGTAGCGGTGGGCATGGAAAAGATGGAGAACGTCATAGCATCGTCCCTGCGCAGCGGCGACATATTCGCGCGCTACAGCAAGAATCAGTTCATCGTGATGCTCCCCACGGCCTGCTACGAGAACAGTCTGATGATAGGAGAGCGTATACTCAAGAACTTTGACCGTGCAAAGCCCAAGACGAATCTCAACATCTCATATACTGTGAGAAACATAGAGCCGCAGCTCTTTGACAAGGGTGCGGCCGAATAAACGGAAAAAATAAAAAAGCACTGAGGGCATCAGCCCTCGGTGCTTTTTTCATAGTCATCAAAAATGTAATCGAGAACGGGAGCCAGGCCGACCATCTCGCAGCCGTAGCGTGTCTCGCCGGAAGGAAGCTCCTCCTTGCGGACGATCTTAACTACACAGAAAAGCTTTGCATCCTCGGCGTCACCCATCTGCAGGCAGGCGTTGAAATAAAAGCCCAGAGGCAGGTCGTTCGCGGAAGTGAAGCCGATGCCTCCCTTGGATACGTTCGAAACCTGAATGGGAGCATCCAGATCCGTGAGCTCCACATGATCCTGCTTAAAGAGCGAGGATATCTCAAGCTTCATAGAAATGGGCAGTCTCTTGAATCTTCTTTTTTCTTCCATGAAATAACCTCCGTTTGAATGGATTTATCTAAGCAAAGTATAATATAAACGGACGGAAAATTCAAGGCATTTTACCTTTCGACCTCGCCGGAGAAGACCTCGACCGCGGGGCCCGTCATGAATACCCTGTCCAGAGCCCTGTCATAGCGTATGCGTAAGGTACCGCCGAGCATCCGCACATTTATCTCATCGTCGGTAAAACCGTTAAGTATGGAAGCATAAGCCGAGGCACATGCGCCCGTGCCGCAGGCCTGTGTTTCTCCGGAGCCGCGCTCCCAGACCCTGAATTCTATGCTGCCGCGGTCAAGTACGTGAACAAATTCGATATTTGCCTGCTCGGGGAAGATCTCGTGATGCTCGTAGAGGGGGCCGAGCTCCTCTACGGGAGCCGTCATGATATCGTCCACATAGGTTACCGCGTGGGGATTGCCCATCGATACAAAGGTAAAGCGCAGCGTACGCGCCGCAGCGCCGACCGAATAACCGAGTTTGTATTCTTTGATGATATCTGTATTGAGCGGAATGGCGGCGATATCGGTCACGGGCGCGCCCATGTCTACGGTGACAAAGGAGATGATGTCGCGTCCGTCGCCGGTTTTGTCGGCCACGCCTTCCATCTCGGCGGGAATGGTGCCGCCCGCAGCCTTAAACTCGCTCGCGGTCATGAGCTTAAGCTCCTTTATGCCGGAGAGGGTATCGACCTTTATCTCTTTTTTGTCGGTAAGTCCGTGCTCGTAAACATATTTCCCGACGCATCTGATCGCGTTTCCGCACATCTTTCCGCGGGAGCCGTCGAGATTGTACATGTCCATAAAGCAGTCGGCCTTATCCGAGGGTTTGATAAGGATTATGCCGTCGCCCCCGATACCCTTGTGCCTGTCGGAAAGCCTGATCGAGAGCGAGACGGGATCATCGATATGCTCCTCAAAGCAGTTAAAATAAATATAGTCGTTGCCGCAGCCGTGCATCTTGGTAAATTTCATGTCTGTGCGCTCCTGAGATTAGTCTGAATTGCTCTTTTCAGTCATTTTAAATCGTATTCCCCATGTGCGCAAGAAGCAATTTGAAATCGATGCTCACAAATGCTATTATTGATTCAGGAAAAGAGAAATCCGGTATCAGGGGAGGAAATATGAAAAAACACAGGGGCTTAATGAGGTTTTTATGCGTACTGGCCGTTCTGGCGGTGTTTTTCACGGTGATCAACGTGATCCCGCCGAAGAAGGTGATAGAGACGAATCCGTTCATCAAAGGCAAAGACGAGCTGCCGATGATCGCGGCGCACAGGGGCGGCGGCATCAGCAACCCCGAGAATACCATGATGGCGTACAGGGCTGCGGTCAACGAGTACGGCATACAGATCTGCGAGACTGACGTATGGATGACTTCGGACGGACATCTGGTCTACAGTCATGATTCTTCGATCAACAGAATGGCCTGCGAGGAGGGCGCGGATAAAGTCGTGATCGCCGAGCATACGCTCGCCGAACTGCGTTCCTACAACATGGGCTATAACTTTAAGGACCCCGATACGGGAGAGTACCCTTACCGCGGCAAGACCGAGGAAGAGCAGGAGGCGCTCGGGCTGAAGATCCTGGAGTTTGACGAGCTGATGGCCGAATTCTACGAGACGAACAAGGAACTGCTCTTTATCGTCGAGATAAAGAACGGTGACGAGGTCGGATATAAAGCCGCGGACATCATCGACGAGACGCTCACAGAGCGTTTCCCGGACTATAAGAACAGCATAGTTATCGGCACGTTCCATCCCGAGATCGAGAAATACCTGAAGGAGGCGCATCCGACTCTTATGCGCGGCGGTTCGACAGCCGGAGCGGGCAAGTTCGTTGTAACCCAGATGCTCGGCGTCAATCTGTTCGCCAATGTCGATTTTACATGCCTGCAGATCCCTATGTCCTACAACATTAAGGGGATCAGGCTCAATCTGACGAAAAAGTCCTATATCAGGCGCGCACACCGCAAGAACATGGCGGTCCAGTTCTGGACGATCAATGATGCGGACGATATGCGCTTCCTGATAGAGAGGGATGTGGACGCGATCATGACCGACGATCCGAAGCTGTTAAAGGAAGTGCTCAAGGAGTACAGGTGATAAGGAGGGCATATGAGTCTTACCCGTTTGATAGTTAAATGCGCGGCTCCCGCGCCGAAGCTCGAGAGCTTTGAGCGGTTTCTGTTCATAGGCGCGCATCCGGACGACATAGAGGTCGGAGCCGGCGCGACCGCGGCCAAGCTCGCAGCATCGGGCAAAAAGGTCTGCTTCCTGATCTGCACCGACGGCAGATACGGCGATGAGTTCGCGCAGAAGGGCATCAGCGAAGAGGGCCTGATCGGTCTTCGAAAACAGGAGTCGCTCGAGTCTGCAAAGTTGCTCGGGATAAGCGATGTGCGCTTTCTGGGTCTCTCGGACGGAGGCTTTTACGGTGAGGAGGAGCTGATACGCGGCATCGCGCAGACTGTCGGTGATTTCAAGCCCGACGTGATCCTGAGCATCGATCCCGATGTTTCTAGCGAGTGCCATGCGGATCATCTGAACACGGGACGTGCGGCAAAACGGATAGCCTTTTTTGCGCCTTTTGCAAAGATAATGGCCAAATACGGAGCGGAGCCCGCGCCGGTCAAGGCGATAGCCCTGTTCATGACCGCTCATCCGAACAGGTTCGTGAACACCAGAGGGTATTTGAAAAAGCAGCTTGAGGCTCTGTTTACATGCTTTCCGAGCCAGTATCCGAAGGAGAACCCCGCTTCGGCTTCGGTCGCTCTCTATATTAAGCTGCGGGCGTACGAGTACGGCATACGCAGGTTCTGCGGCACCGCGGAGGGCTTCAGGGTGCTCGGTGTCACACAGATGCACTGCCTGCCCGAGAGCGGACGGTAAGGCTTGTATTTAGAGACCATAAAGATTAAAATAGGATAGTGCGCATTGCGCAATTTTTCAGCAGAAACGGAAGGACAGACATTTATGAAGATAGCAGTTGCGGGAACAGGATATGTGGGCATGAGCATTGCGACTCTGCTGGCCCAGCGCAATACGGTTTATGCGGTAGACATCATTCCCGAAAAGGTGGAGATGATTAACAATAAAAAGTCTCCGATCCAGGATGAATACATCCAGAAGTATCTTTCGGAAAAGGAGCTCGATCTGACGGCGACTCTCGACGCGAAGAAAGCGTACGAAGGCGCGGAATACGTTGTTATAGCGGCTCCCACGAATTACGATCCCCAGAAGAATTTCTTCGATACATCGGCCGTTGAGGCGGTGATCGGTCTCGTAATGAAGTACAATCCCGACGCGATCATGGTCATAAAGAGCACGATCCCCGTCGGCTACACCGAGGCTGTCCGCAAAAAGACCGGCAGCTCCAACATCATTTTCTCACCGGAATTCCTGCGTGAGAGCAAGGCACTCTACGACAATCTCTATCCGAGCCGTATCATCGTGGGCACGATCCCGGGTGATGAGAGACTCAGGGCGAAGGCAGAGCAGTTCGCGAACCTTCTCAAGGAGGGCGCGCTCAAGGAGGACGTAAAGGTCCTTATCATGGGCGCTACCGAGGCGGAGGCGGTCAAGCTGTTCTCGAACACCTATCTGGCTCTGCGCGTATCGTATTTCAATGAGCTGGACACCTATGCCGAGGTTAAGGGACTGGACACCAGAGAGATCATCAGCGGTGTCTGCCTCGATCCCCGTATCGGCGACCAGTACAACAATCCGAGCTTCGGCTACGGCGGATACTGCCTGCCCAAGGATACCAAGCAGCTGCTGGCCAATTACGAGGATGTGCCTCAGAACCTGATCCAGGCGATCGTGGAGTCAAACCGCACGAGAAAGGATTTCATTGCGGATATGGTACTTCGTAAGGCCGGCTATTACAGCTACGCCGAGAAGAACCAGTCTGACAGCGATAAGGAGCGTCCCGTGACTGTAGGCGTCTACAGGCTCACGATGAAGACGAACTCCGACAATTTCCGCCAGAGCAGCATACAGGGCGTTATGAAGAGGATAAAGGCAAAGGGCGCGCAGGTAGTCATTTACGAGCCCACGCTCAAGGACGGAGAGACCTTCTTCGGCTCGCTCGTGGTAAACGATCTCGATAAGTTCAAATCGTTAAGCGACGCGATCATCGCGAACAGATACGATTCATGCCTCGACGATGTGCAGGACAAGGTCTATACGAGAGACCTGTTCAAGCGCGATTAGGCATATCGGTAGAGGATATTACTGAAGGGAGGCAGTGCTCTTGAAAGGAATAATTCTGGCGGGAGGCTCCGGAACGAGGCTCTACCCGCTGACCACGGTGACGTCAAAGCAGCTGCTGCCTGTCTATGACAAACCGATGATATATTACCCGATGTCGGTGCTGATGAATGCAGGCATCAGGGATATCCTGATCATTTCGACACCTACGGATCTGCCGAGATTTAAGGACCTGCTCGGTGACGGGCATCAGTTCGGAGTGAGGCTCTCGTACGCAGTGCAGCCTTCGCCCGACGGACTCGCGCAGGCATTTCTGATCGGAGAGGAGTTCATCGGTGACAGCACGGTGGCCATGGTGCTCGGAGACAATATCTTCGCGGGGCACGGCCTCAAAGAGCGCCTCTGTGCTGCGGTAAAACGCGCGGAGGACGGCTGTGGAGCCACGATATTCGGCTACTATGTGGACGATCCTGAGCGCTTCGGCATCGTGGAGTTTGACGCTGCGGGCAAAGTCGTATCGATCGAGGAAAAGCCCGCAAAGCCCAAGAGCAATTACTGCGTGACGGGGCTCTATTTCTACGACAATAAGGCGGTAGAATACGCAAAGAGCCTTAAGCCTTCGGCCAGAGGCGAGCTCGAGATCACGGATCTGAACGGACTGTATCTGAAGGCCGGCAGACTGAATGTCGAGCTGCTCGGACAGGGCTTTACCTGGATGGACGCGGGGACTCACGAGAGTCTGATGGATGCATCCAATTTTGTTAAAACGGTTGAAACGCATCAGCACCGCAAGATCGCGTGCCTTGAGGAGATCGCTTATCTGAACGGCTGGATCTCGCGCGGGGATGTGCTGAAGGTATACGATGTTCTGAAACAGAACCAGTACGGTGCATATCTGATGGACGTACTGGACGGCAAATATATGGAATGAGCGGAGGAGACGTACTGGCATGAGGGTTTTCGTTACCGGAGTCAACGGACAGCTTGGACATGATGTGATGAATGAACTGTCGGCACGCGGCCGCGAATGCATCGGATCGGGAAGTTCGCCTAAGTATAACGGCATAGACGACGGTTCGGCCGCAGCGCGTGCCAGATATGCGGCACTGGATATTACGAATGCGGAGGCAGTTGCGGATATACTTGATATCATCAGACCTGACGCGATCGTTCACTGCGCGAGCTGGACGGCAGTTGATCTGGCTGAAGACGAGGCCAACAGGGACAGGGTATTTGCGATCAATGCGGACGGCACGAGGAACCTCGCGACCGCCGCGAAAAAGTACGGATCGAAGCTGATCTATGTCAGCACCGATTATGTGTTTGACGGGAGCGGTGATACGCCCAGACTTCCGGACGATACCGGTTTCGGGCCCCTGAATGTCTATGGCAGATCGAAGCTCGACGGAGAAGAGGCGGTTCGGGAGCTGGTTGAAAAGTATTATATCGTCAGGACTTCATGGGCATTCGGCCTCAACGGCAACAACTTTATCAAAAATATCATCAGGGCCTCAAAGACCGGCAATGAACTGCGGGTCGTAAACGATCAGATCGGTACGCCGACCTATACAAAGGATCTTTCGGTACTCCTTGCGGATATGACGGAAAGTGACCGTTACGGCTGCTACCACGCTACAAACGAGGGAGGATATATTTCCTGGTATGATCTGGCCGTAGAGATATTCAGACAGTGCGGCATCGATACGAAGCTTGTCCCCGTTTCCACGGCGGAGTACGGACTGTCAAAGGCGCGACGCCCGCTCAACAGCAGGCTGGACCGCTCGAAGCTGGCAGAAGAGGGCTTTAAGCCGCTTCCCGACTGGAAGGACGCGCTCACGCGATACCTGAAGGAAGAAGGATATATAGATCAATAGAGACAGTAGGACTTAAAAAGGTGCCTGTCACCATAAATGCTATGGTGACAGGCACCTTTTCTATGCCGTCGGCACCTTACCGTTTTACTTGAAGTAACCGATCGTCTCTGTCAGATCGCCTGCCAGACTCTTGAGCTGGGCGGCTGATTCGTTGATGACCGAGAAGGTCGATCCGAGCTCGTTCATGGAAGAACCGGTCTGCTGTGTCGAAGCCGCGTTCTCTTCGGAGATGGCGGACAGGTTCTCGATGATCTCAACCAGCGATTCTTTGGCTTTTTCGAGGTTCTTTACCATATTTCTGATAGACTTGGAATTATCGGAAACTACCGAAACATTCTCATACATCTCGTCCATATCGCGCTGGGTCGAAATGATCTGTTCACCCTGCGAACGGAAGCTCTCGTTGAGGGCGTCCATGGTCTGAACGGAAGCCTGAGCGTCTCCGAGCAGCTTATCAACTATGGTCCTGATCTCATCCGCGCTGTTCTTGGACTGGTCCGCCAGCTGTCTGATCTCATCGGCAACAACCGCGAATCCGCGTCCCGACTCACCTGCGCGTGCCGCCTCGATAGAAGCGTTGAGCGAAAGGAGGTTGGTCTGCGAAGCGATATCGTTGATCGCATCGGAGAACTGAGCGATGGCATTGGCGCTTGCGTTGGTCGCGTTGATAGTCTGTCCGATCTCGGTAACAGCGTTGGAAACGGTCGCGTTCTGAGCAACGATCTCCTTCAGCGCATCGGTTGCCTTATTGCAGCTGTTCCTCATATTCTGTGTGGCTTCATCGAGAGAAGCGATGTTCGAGGAGATATTGTCGATATCCCGGCCCATGGAATCGGTTCTCTCGGCAGCTGTCTGTACGGATTCTGCCTGACTCATGGCACCGGAAGAGATCTCGGCTATTGCGTTTGTAACACCGTCTGCCGCCTGTGACGCGTGATCCGCTGAGTTTGCCAGATCTGCGCCCGCAACATTCAGTCCGCCGGACATATCTTTTGTCTTTTCTATAACCTCACGGAGCTTGCCTTTAAGGGAGTTAAGGCTGCGGCCCATCTGATCGATCTCACTCATGAAGCTGTTGATCCTGACATCCGATGAGATATCGCCCGAAGCGGTATTGTCGATCTCCTTTACGGCTGCGCCGAGCGATCGGGAAATAGCACTCGCGAATACGGCAACGAGTGCGATGATGATAACGAGGGCGACTACGCCGAGGATGATCATCATCCTGATCATGCTCGCGGAATCGGCATAAAGCTCGGAACGGTCGGCAGTGATAACGAGAGCCCATTCCTCATGTCCCGCGATGGTTTTGTAGTTGACGATCAGATCTTTGCCTGAATCGGTATCCTTAAACTCGAACTGGCCCTTGCCTTCGCTGTTCATACCGATACGGGCTATGGTTTCGATGAGCACGGGACGGGTGGTCACCTGAGCGATTATATCGGCCTTTTCGGCATCGGTTGCTTCTGTATCGGTAAAGGTGATGCCGGTTGTGGTATTGAGCATGTAGAAATGGCTGGTAGAGCTGCCTTCGAGCACATAGCTCGTGAGCAGATCCTCAAGCTCGGAGTGGAATACACCGCCGCCCACGTATCCGATCATCTTTCCGTCGAGAAGAACGGGAGAGTACATCGAAAGGCAGAGCTGACCGGTACCGGGAGAAACGATGATGCCGGCATTGTAAACGCCGTTGAGATCTGCGTTCATCGCGCTCATCAGCTCATTTACCTTTGCGGGATCGGTCCTTAATACGCGTCCGATGACCGGAGGAACCGAGTAAGAAAGGATACGTGTGTCAAGGTTGCCTATATAGAGTCCTTCCCAGTTGTCCAGCGTATTGTAGAAATCCATCGTGTACTGCTGAGTTTCGGGGAAGCTCGCGTAATTGTCTTTGTAATACGCCGTGGTATTGTAGGTTTCGTCGTTGAAAGCGGGCAGCTCTTTGTTGGGATCTGCCGCATTCTCAAGGATGAGATCGGTAACAGCCTTGTTCTTGGAATAAAGCTGCAGCGTATTCTCGGATTTCTGAACGAATTCCTGTACCGCATTGGCCTGCGCGTCGAGATATGATGTCATGTTCTCGTTGATCTTTTTCTCGAGCAGGGAGTTGGACTTTGTTGCCGCCAGCACACAAAGGACACCAAGCGCGATCACTGTCGTGATCGATACGATCGCGATAATGAGAGTTTTCATTTTGTACTTTTTCATGTGAAAAGCACCTCCTTACCTGTTACCGTACATTTTTTTGTAGTACTCTTTATACTCGCCGTTGACTATCTCTTCCCACCAGGAGCGGTTATCGAGATACCAACGGATAGTTTCTTTTATACCGTCGGCGAATTTGGTTTCGGGCAGCCAGCCGAGCTCACTGTGTATCTTTGTGGGATCGATCGCGTAGCGCATATCGTGTCCCTTTCTGTCCCTGACAAAAGTGATCAGCGATTCCGGTTTGCCGAGCTCCTTGCATATGAGCTTAACGATATCTATGTTGCGCATCTCGTTGTGGCCGCCGATGTTGTAGACTTCTCCGCAGCGTCCCTTGTGAAGGATAAGGTCGATCGCGCGGCAGTGGTCCTCAACATAGAGCCAGTCGCGGACATTGATGCCTTCGCCGTAAACGGGCAGAGGCTTGTCGGCGGTGGCGTTCGCGATCATCAGAGGGATCATTTTTTCGGGGAACTGGTAAGGCCCGTAATTGTTCGAGCAGCGGCTGATCGTCGCGTCGAGGCCGAAAGTCCTGCAGTAAGCCAAAACGAGCAGATCGGACGAAGCCTTTGAAGCAGAATATGGGCTGCTGGCCTTGATCGGGAGGGTCTCGACAAAGAACAGATCGGGACGGTCGAGAGGCAGATCGCCGTAAACCTCGTCGGTGCTGACATGATGGAAACGCGTAAGACCGTATTTTACAGCGGCATCGAGCAGCACCTGAGTGCCGAGCACATTGGTCTTAACAAAAATGCCGGGATCGTCGATCGAGCGGTCAACATGCGATTCGGCCGCAAAATGAACGACATAGTCGAATTTCTCTTCTTCGAACAGGCGGTATACGCTCTCGCGGTCGCAGATATCGCCCTTTACAAATCTGAAGCGGGGTTCGTCAAGGATCGGACGCAGAGTGGAGAGATTACCCGCATAAGTGAGCGCGTCCAGGCATACGATCCGATAGTCCGGATGTGCCTTGAGCATATAGAAGATGAAGTTGCTGCCGATGAATCCGGCTCCGCCGGTAACCAATACTGTCATGGAATGCCTTTCCGCATGATCGCCATGCGTGTTTTTTTATTTATGATTATATTGCTTTTGGTGAAAAAAAGCAATAAAAGCTTATGCGGAGAACATGAAATGCAAAAATTACATAAATATTGCATTAAAAGCGAAATATGATGTAGATATTTATGAATAAATATGCTATAATCTATATTCGCAAAAATAACGAAATCGGAGTTTACATGAGAGATTTTTTCAAAAGGCTGCTGGCAGCCTCGGAAGACAGAAAAATATCGCTTAATGACAGACTTTCCGCACGCATGATACTCATCAGCGTACCGGCGGGTTTCTTTGGCATGATCGTCTGCATTCTTGCGCATACGCATATCGCAGCGGTTGTCATTACCGCTTTTCTCTGGATAACCATACCCATCTGTTATGCTGTCCTGATCCTCAAAGGCAAGATAAAGACTCTTGTACTAATAATGCTCGCAGCCTTGCTCATATTCATGCCGCTGCTGTGGCTTTTCGGCGGAGGACTGTACTCAGGCATGAGCATATGGATCGTGTACGAACTCGTTCTTTTTGCGGCTTCGCTGAGCGGAAAGCTCGAGCTGTTTGCGCATTTCTGCACTATAACCACTTTTATCGCGGCGATCGTGATCGAGCGCTATACGGATTTTCATTTTGAACTGGCGACGCATCGCGATATAGGTGTTTCGGTAGTCGGCAGCGTCATTGTGGCCGGCGGTACGATCGTTTATATGATAAATTACCAGAAGATGCTGTATCGCCGCGAGTTTGAGATGGTTGAGAACAAGAATTCCGAGCTTGTGGTCATGGCCGATAAGGCGGAGAAGGCAAACCGTGCCCAGAAGCTGTTCCTCGCGAATATGTCGCATGAGGTCAGGAGTCCCATGAACGTAGTGCTCGGTTTCAATCATCTGATCTCTGAGAGCAGCGATATCAACGAGATACATGATTTCGCAAGGAATATAGAGAGCGCGGGCGAATCGCTGCTGATCATCGTTAACGATATACTTGATTTCTCAAAGATCGAGACCGGAAAACTGAGTATCTACCCGGCTGCGTACAATCTGGACGAGCTGGTGCAGATGTGCCGGTCTAGCATAGAGCTGATGTGCAGGCAGAAGGGGCTTGAATTCACGACAGGCATCGATCCCACGCTCCCGAAGGCTCTGTTCGGCGACAAGATGCGCCTCAGACAGTGTATCACGAATCTGCTTACGAATGCGTACAAATATACAGATTCCGGTTCGGTCAGGCTTGATTTTATCAACGGCGGCATCAGTGTCGATCATAAGTCCGTTATCCTTAAGGTGGCGGTAAAGGATACCGGCAGGGGCATTTCGGAAGCGCAGAGAAACGAGATATTCACACGCTTCCAGAGACTGGACGAAAATACCAACCGGGCGATAGAGGGTACGGGCCTGGGTCTGGCGCTCACAAAGTCAATTCTTGAGATGATGGGCGGAACCATTGATTATACCAGTGAAGAGAAAAAAGGCTCGGAGTTCCGCATTGAGATCAGGCAGGAGATCGTCTCGAGCGGTGAAGCGCCCACGGTGGTTTCTCCGGATGCATATTTATCCCATCCCGATTCCGCGTCGAAGTTTTCGGGGATGTGCGTGCTCGTGGTGGACGACAGCAGCACGAATCTGGTGCTGATGAAGCACCTGCTCAAGCAGCTTAACGTAAAGGCCGTAACATCGACGAGCGGCCTGGAGACACTCGAGAGAGTTAAAAATGACAGGTTCGATATGATATTCATGGACCACATGATGCCTCATATGGACGGTATCGAGACCTTCAGACGCATGAAGACCTTCGAGCACCTGAATAAAGAAACGCCCGTTATCATGCTTACTGCAAATGCGATGTCGGGCGCTGAGGATGAGTATAAAGCCGAAGGCTTTGCAGGATACCTGTCAAAGCCTGTCAAGCTGGACGATATCCGCAGGGAAATGATGAAGGTCATGCATAAACTAGGCAGTCATACCTGACGGCTTTTCCTTCGATAGAGTATGAGGGCTTGCGTCCTGCCAGATACGGTCCCTTTATCGGCCGTTTGATCACGATCTTATGGGGGCCTGCGGCTATTGCGGCCCCGAGCAGTTCTTCCTCATTTGAACATGGAAGTTCCAGTTGTCTGAGCAGCTGGAACTTTTTCTTTATCAGAGCGTTCTTGCCGCTCTCGGGGAACATCGGATCCAGATATATGACATCGGGGCGGATGCCCGATCCCTTCATGAAGGGAATGCTGTTGCCGGTACGGACCGTGATATTTGATACCGCGGCGGCGAGTTCGGGGATATCTGCGGCTCTTCTTAAGGAGTCTGTGAGCAGTGCCGCGATCACGGGATTATACTCGCAGAGCGTGACCTTAAAGCCTGCGGCGGCCAGCAGCAGACCGTCGTTTCCGAGACCGGCGGCGGCATCGATCAGCGTGGGAGAGCCGGACATGTCCTTCAGACGTGCGGCACGTACGACCAGTTCGGTGCCGACGGCGCCTTTTTTTACGCGCGGGATCATGGACGAAAGATCTGCGCAGAAGCGCAGATTTCCGTCGGTAAGCCACAGAGCGCCGTTCTCCTCAAACAGCGAGAGTCCGTCGGGAAGATATGCTCCGATATTTAATTCGCCGGGGGCACTGGGCCCGCCGGCGATGAAGGTTTCGTTGATGTTCATAGGTCAGATTTCGAAAAGATCGCTGTATGCCTTTAATGCGCCGTCAGTCTCGTGAGCAAGTACCTTCTTTGCAAGTACCTTTCCGAGCTGAACGCCTTCCTGATCGAAGCTGTTTACGTTCCATGCGAAACCCTGGAACATGATCTTGTTCTCGAAATGTGAGAGCAGCGCGCCGAGTGCTTCGGGAGTGAGCTGCTTTCCGATGATGATGCTCGAAGGACGTCCGCCCCTGAAATTCTTGTTGAGGTTCTCGTCCTGCTTGCCGCACGCGAAAGCAACGATCTGAGCGGCTACGTTCGCAGCGAGCTTCTTCTGGCTCGTGGAGCCCTGGATAACGACATCCGAACCGATCTGGCTGTCAACGAAGCCGATGAACTGCAGAGGAATGATATCGGTGCCCTGGTGAAGGAGCTGATAGAAGCTGTGCTGTCCGTTGGTGCCGGGCTCGCCGAAGATAACGGGGCCTGTCTTGTACTCGATCCTCTGGCCGAAGCGGTTTACGGATTTGCCGTTGGACTCCATGTCGGCCTGCTGCAGATGAGCGGGGAAACGTGAAAGAGCCTGTGAATAGGGCAGTACCGCGGTAGCGTCATATCCTAAGATATTGCGCTCGTATACGCCGATCATGGCATCGATCATAGCGGGGTTCTTACGGATGTCCTTTTCCGCAGCGAGCTTGTCCTCAGCCGCTGCGCCGTCAAGGAAACGTGCGAAAACATCGGGACCGAATGCCAGTGAGAGAACCGCGCCGCCTACGGATGAGGTCGACGAGAAACGTCCGCCGATGAAATCGTCCATGAAGAACGCCGCGAGATAATCGCTGCTCTTCGCAAGAGGAGAAGACTGGCTCGTAACCGCGATCATGTGCTTTGAAGCGTCAAGACCCGCCTTTGCGAGCGCATCCTTTACAAAGCTCTCGTTGGTAAGAGTTTCGAGCGTGGTGCCCGATTTTGAAACAAGGATAAAGATCGAATGTGCAAGGTCGGTCGAAGCGATAACCGCTGCCGCATCGTCGGGATCTACGTTGCTGATGAACTTGGCTTCCATCTTAAAGGTGTTGTTGACCTTTGCCCAGTTCTCGAGCGCGAGGTACATGGCGCGGGGACCTAAGTCGCTGCCGCCGATACCGATCTGAACGACGGTGGTGAATTTCTCGCCCGCAGCGTTCGTGATCTCACCGGCATGAACCTTATTCGCGAAATCAGCGATCTTTTTCTGCTGCTCGAGATAGAAGCTGCGCTTTGAATCGCCGTCGAAAACGACGTTGCTTCCGAGCTGTCCGCGGGTCAGATGATGGAGAACGAGTCTCTTTTCACCGGTGTTGATGACCTCGCCGTTGTAGAGGCACTCGAACTTTTCAGCCAGCTGTGCCTCCTCGGCAAAAGCTGCAAGAGCGTCGATAACGGTTTCATCGACTGCCTTGGCTGCGTAATTGTAAGAAAGTCCGCATGCCATCTTAACGCTGTAATCGTGTACTCTCTTTGCGCCCGACTCGCCGGCCATAACTTCGGTGAGCTTTACGCGGTGATCGAGTGAGCTGAGCTTTTTGAACGAAGCGAGCTCGTCTGTATTCTTCCAAGAAATCATATACTTTCCTCCTGATGAATAGGTTTTATAGCCTTAAGTTTCTTTAATATAGCATATCGAAACATTTTTAACAAGAGAGGCTGCGCTATGGAAAACAGATATGGGATATGTATTTAAAAATATTTTGAAATACTTGTTGACAAAAATCTTTGCCGATCATATAATGAGCACGTAATTAAAAAAGTTTTTAAATAGCATGTGTTTGTCTGAAACGGAGTAAAGGATGAGCAGTACTAATATTTTTAAGGTATTGTCCGACAGCCAGAGGCGTGACATACTCGTCATGCTGAAGAACGGCAGGATGAATGCCGGTGAGATTGCGGACGCGCTGAAGATAACGCCGGCGGCGCTCTCGTATCATTTAAAGCTCCTGAAGGAAGCAGACCTGGTCATGGAGTACAAACAGAAGAATTTTGTTTATTACGAGATCAACGCAACAGTGTTTCAGGAATTGATCTTATGGATCAGCCAGTT
>JAGCSS010000235.1 GCA_017964055.1 Lachnospiraceae bacterium | reverse complement strand
GGGCGCTCACCGATGAGCTGAACTCGGTGCATTCCTACTATGACGGCAGCGATGAGTTCGGTGAAACGACAGGAGCGAAAAACGGCAGAAAACAGCCCGATGCGGGGTATCTTACGGACCTGCAGAAGGACCTGTTCGCTAGCCTTAACGCACTGGGCATCGGGCCCGGCGGCATGGGCGGCAAAAATACCGTTCTCGGAGACAATATAGAGACCTATCCCACACATATCGCGGGACTTCCTCTCGCGGTCAACATCTGCTGTCACGTCAACAGGCATGTCAGCAGGGTATTATAGGAGATTAGAGTATGATCAGGCATATCACGCTGCCGTTTTCGAAAGAGGCTGTTTCACAGATAAGATGCGGGGACATACTGTACCTGACGGGAACGGTTTATACCGCGAGGGACGCGGCGCACAAAAGGATGTATGACGCGATCTGCGCTTATAAGGATGCGCATAAGGACGATCTGTTCGAGGAAAGGCTTACAGGGAAAAAGCTTCTCGATGAAGGAATTTTGCCGATAGATATCGACGGGGCCGTGCTCTACTATCTCGGACCCACGCCCGCTGCACCCGGACAGGTCATCGGTTCTGCGGGACCCACGACTTCGGGACGCATGGAGAAATACACTCCAACCCTGCTCGAGCTGGGACTTTCCGGCATGATAGGTAAAGGCAGAAGAACAGAGGAGGTCAGGGCTTCGATCGGGAAATGCGGCGCGATCTACATGGGTGCCACGGGAGGCGCCGGCGCGCTGCTCTCAAAATGCATCAAGGAATGCGAGGTCGTGGCATACGAGGACCTCGGGACAGAGGCGATCAGAAAGCTGTATGTTGAGGATTTTCCGGTAACGGTGCTTATAGACGGGGAAGGAAGAGTATATGACTACAACGCGCAATGATATCATGATCAAGCTCGTATTGTTTGCGGTCACTCTCGGGTGGGGGCTGATATTTGCCCTGCGCCTCAATGTTCCGCCGGTGGTGGATGAGGTCGGAACGGTCGCGAATACCGCGCTGCTGATGGGCTGGGACTGGTCGGAGACCGCATGGGCCATGGGCGGCAGCTATTTCAAATACGGTTTTGCGCTGCTGTACTGGCCGCTGACTCTGCTGATCGAGGACTCATACACGCTGTATAAGGCCATGCTGGCGCTCAACATGGTTTTTATGGCGCTGATCCCCGTATTCACATATGACATCATTCACAAATATATCGGGAGTGATAAGGCAGAGGGCACGATGCTCGCGCTGATGACAGCGGTATTTCCTTCGACGGTGCTCTACATGACTTACGCAAAGGCGGACGTTATCCTGATATTCCTGCCTTTCCCGATATTATGGCTGCTGCTGGAGCTTGGGACGCTGCGCACAAAGGGAGTCGAGCCGGCTCTCGCCAAAAAGAACAAACGCAGGAGAGTATGGCTCTCGATAGTACTGGCCGTGCTTACGATGTATGCGTATATGTCGCATACCAGAGGAGTGGTGGTCGTGCTCGCCGTGGTGCTCGCAGTGCTGCTCATCAGGATCGTATGCAGGATACCCACGGTCGCGTACATACCGTTCCTGCTTACATCGGGTCTCGTGTTCTTTGTTGACATGAAGGCAGCGGCATATTTTAAGAACGCGCTTTACGGAGTGTACGGAACCGCGTATTCGAGCGCGGAGAGCTATGATTTCTCTACTCTGAAGCTGATATTTACAAAAGCGGGGATAGGTCCGTTTGCAAAGCTCGTTGCGGGCACCGCGTTCAATTCGCTGGTCTCGAGCTACGGATTGATCGCGATCGCGATAATAGGCGGGATAGTGCTGTTTGTCTGCTATATTCAGAGCAAATCCGCAGCGACCGTCGCGGAGATGATATTTATCATTTTTGCGCTGCTGCTGTTTGCCGGAACATTTGCGATGAGCTGCATCTATTTCTTCCCTTATACCTACCCGTATCTGACCGGAGTAAACGCGAGACGCTCGGACTGGCTCGTCTACGGCAGATACACGGCCTGCTCCGCGGGACCTGCGGTATTGCTCGGGCTGTTCCTGCTCGTACGCAGGCTCAAGGCGCGCGGAGTACTGATCAAACTGCTGGCTGTCCTGGCCTACGCGGGAGTTTTCGTTGTATTTATCCTCAAAACAGCGCCCCATATCGAGGGAGTGAGCTCGGTAATGCGTAATTTCATACAGCTCGGGACATTCTTTAAGCTGGAGAGCTACGGTATCACGAGCACGATACTGAATGACCCCGTATCCGCTCTGTTCAAGGCGGGTCTGCTCGGAGCCGGAGGCGGATTGCTGATGATCGCGATCTCGTTCATCTCGGATGACGAGAGGAGGCTCAAAGGCGCGTTCATCACGGTGGTGTTCACGATACTCTCAGTGACGATCACCTGCATCAATTACGGCAAGATCCGCATCAGCCGCGACGAGGTCTTAAAGAGCTGGATCGAGCAGCCTTGCGCCGTGCTCGAGGATGTGAGAGACCTGGCGGATGAATATCCGGTGCTCGTCGACGCGTCGGCCAAGAGTATCAAACACTACCAGTTCGTCTGCAAGGAATTCACTCTGGGCAGCTCGGAAACAAAGACCGCCGAAGCGAAGAACTGCTTTATCATTGCCAAGAAAAAGTACTTCGTCAAGGATTTCTATGATAATGACTACTATGTGTTCGATGATTTCGACTATGCGAACGCGACGAAGGACATCGTCTACATAAAAGGACATGAGCTTGCCGAAAGGCTGAAGGGCATGGGTTACCCGATATCGGAATACACAGGCAAGCTGAAAGCCTCGCCCGCGTCCGACAATACCATCGGATAATGAGCTTAACAAAAAGCCTGTCACACGGTTTGAGCCGGTGACAGGCACTTTTATTATTTTATTCGGTTACTTCGAGCAGCATCTGAAGCCACGGGAGCGCCTTTTGGAATTTCACTATGCGCAGCTTTGTGTTCGCGCGGATCATCTTTATGAACTGTCTCTTGTTCCAGTGCTGTATGTGGCCGGGCGTGTTGCCGAAATCCTTAAGATACGCCCCGCGGACCATGTTGAGGATCCTCCAGAGCGGCTCGTTCGGAACAGTGACCAGAATGTATTTTGCGGAAACGCGTTCGAGCTCCTTTAGTGCCTTGGCGGGATGCTCGATATGCTCGAGAACCTCGCTCACATAGATCAGGCGGTAGGAGGAAGTCTCCGCGTCCATGTGATAAATGTCACCTGTGTGGAAATCTACATTTTCAAGTCCTGAGTTTTGGGCGACCTTTACGATATCATCGCTGATGTCAAAGGCGTTGATCGAAGAGGAGGGGAAGCATTCGCGGATGAATGCGGTAAAATGCCCTTCCCCGCAGCCCGCCTCGAGGATCGGAGTCCCGTCGGTCACGCCGCTGAGCCGGATGAGCTGCCCGACGCGGTTGAAGAAATTACGCATGAGCATGCGCTCGATCGGATTCTTGGTATTGTATTTGTCGTAAAAATTGCCCGAAGGGCCGTTAACAGGTGACATAGTGTTTCCTTTCGAATAAATTGCGGATCAGAGCTTTTCTGCGGCTTCGATGACATGCCTGCAGAGGATGGCCGTGGTGACCGATCCCACTCCGCCTGGAACCGGAGTGATGGCCGCGCATGCGGGCTCCACGGAGTCGAAATCGACATCTCCGCACATATTGCCGTCCGCGTCGACATTGATCCCGACATCGATCACGGCCTGCGCGGCGTTGGTGTAGGATGCGTCGACGATGCGTGCGCGTCCGGCCGCAACGACCAGTATATCCTTATCGCGGCATACCGAAGGCAGATCGACGGTCTTTGTATGACACATGGTCACGGTCGCGTTTTCTTTCTGTAGAAGCATGGAAACGGGCTTGCCGATCACCAGGCTCCTGCCGATCACCGCAACGTTTTTGCCGCTGAGATTATAACCGTAGTATTTGAGAATTTCAATACAGCTTTCCGCGGTGCAGGGAGCAAAACCGTCTCCCCTGCCCGTAAATACATGAGTAAGGGAACGCTCGGTCATGCAGTCGGCGTCCTTTTTCGCATCGAGCGCCTCGCAGATCGCAGCCTCGTCAAGATGCTTCGGCAGAGGCCGGAACATCAGACAGCCGTGGATATCGGCGTTGGAATTGATATCCGCGATCGCGGAAAGAACAGACGCCTGATCGGTATCCGCGGGCAGCAGGACCTTGCGGACCTCTATGCCGACGGCGGCGCAGCGCTTCTCGATACCGCGCTCATAGGCGAGATCGCTCTCGTTTTCACCGACGCGCAGCAGGGCGAGTGTCGGGCGGATATTTCTGTCTTTTAAAGCGCCGCATCTTTTGGCCAGCTCTTCGGTAAGAGCGGCGGCGGCGGGAGCACCTTTGAGTAATTGAGCCATTCCCTGTCCTCCGGATATTTGAATTCACACTTATACACTATAGCATAACCTTATGATTTGCGGAAGAAGCAGTTGTTAACAATTGTTAATTTCGCGGGCGGGGTATTGAAAACTGCCCGCTATTGTATTTAAATTAGTAATAGTGTATAATAAGCGCGCTTTGTGGGCTGATATAAGGCGCGCAGGATATTGACGCGTATCGGAATAAGAGGAATATAGATGAACGATGTAAAAACCGAAACATACAGGCTTGATGGGAAGGACAGGATAATAAATGTCCTTCTTTATGCCGTGACACTTGCGCTGCTCGGGACGATGGCCCTGCAGCTGAACAATCCGCCGGTCCTCGACGAGGTCGGGACCATGGCAAATACCGCATTTCTGGCCGGCTATGACTGGACCGAATGCGTTATGTCGATGGGCAATCACTATTACAAGCTCGGCATGCCGCTACTGTATTATCCCGCATTCATGCTGATAAAAGATCCCTTTGTTCTCTACAGGGTATGTATTTTTATCAATACGGTGCTGATCTCATTTGTTCCCGTTTTCGCTTATACGATCGTGAGAAAGCATATGCTCCCGACGTCAAAGCTCGCGACCGGCACGGTGCTCACGGACAGGGTCATACCCGCTCTGCTGGCGCTCGCGGTCGGACTGCTGCCTTCGGTAGACCTGCATTCCCTGTACGCAAAGTCGGACCCGATGCTGATCTTCCTTGCTTGGCCGATCTCACTCTGCATACTTGAGGGACTGGACGCGGTCCGTGCCGATAACAAAAAGAAAAACTATATCTGCTCGATACTGGCCGGATTCCTTTCGGTATATGCGTATTTCTCGCATACGCGCGGCGTTGTTGTGATCATTGCTCTCGTGATGACCAATCTCGCGATGCATATCTTCACACGGAAAAAGCCTTTCGCGTGGATCCCCTACATTGCCTCGACCGGCGCGTTCATGGTGCTCGAGAGGATCGTTTCGGGCTTCATCAAGAGAAACGTCCTGATCTACGGAACAAAGCACGGCACGCTCGACAGCGCGGGGCTCGGCGAATTAAAGCATCTCGCGTCGAGGAGCGGTATCCTCTCGATGGTCAAGCTCATCATCGGCTGGCTCTACAATGTATTCGCGGCCTCCTACGGCATGATCATCATCGGCCTGTTTGTCACGATTTTCCTGATATTTAAGACCTTCGCGTATAAAAAGTCATACGGTTCGCGCGAGGCGATACCCTATAAAGAGACGGCCTTTGCGGCGTTCAGCTTCCTTAATTTCTGCGGTTCGTTCGCGATGGGAGCGCTGTTCTTCTTCCGCCCCGTGCATCAGTTTTTCCTGAATGCGGACAGCGGACGCGCGGACAGAGTCGTGTTCGGCAGATATACTGTCTGCACGGTCGGACCCGTTGTGCTGATCGCGCTGTTCTGCCTTATCTACAGGAGCGACCTGCTGGGCATTAAGACAAAGATCGTATCGGTATGCTGCTACGCGATCATTTTCCTGCTGTTTGTTTTCTACGTTTCGCCTTGGCTTGACGGACACAGCGCCAATTCGAGATATTTCATTTCATTGTGCACATTCATGAAGTATCCTTATGAGGGCGGGACTTCGGCAGTCATAGAGAATATGTGCGAAGCGCTGAAATATGCGGGATTGCTGGCATTCGGCATTTTCGCCGCGGTGCTGTTTTTGTCGCTGAAGGTCGGTGACAAGGGCTCTGAGCTTTACGCGAAGCTCAGGAATCCGCTGATGCTCGGCCTGATTGCAGTATACTCGCTGATCATCATCTGCGTGAATTTCACCGGGGCGAGGCTCGCGCGCGACAAATTCCTCTACAGCCGTGTGAATAAGACCGCTTCGGTGCTCAACGATATCGCGGAGAAAACCGATATCGAGGAGAAATATCCGTTTGTCCTCATTATCGATACAAACCTCAACATCAAGCATCACCAGGCGGCGTCGATCGCGTATAATTTCGGCACATACAAAACCCGCATTGCCGATATGGACAATATGTTCATCGTCGCGGAAAAGAACAGGTTCTTAAGCCGCTACTGCGATGACGATTACTATCTGTTCGACAGCTTTGACTACAAAAAGCCGACAAAGGACATTGTTTACGTAAAGGGCGAGGCACTGGCGGCGGAGCTTAAGGCCGCGGGCTACAGTCTTACAAAATACACAGGGGAGCTTCTTTCGGGCAAGCACTGACACCGGAAGCAAATGAAAGGACGGGAGAAAAATGAAACTGATAATCCAGATTCCATGCTACAACGAGGCGGAGACGCTGACCATCGCGCTTGACGCGCTGCCGAAGCACATCGACGGCATCGACAAGATCGAATACCTGATCATAAACGACGGAAGCAAGGATAATACCGTGCAGGTCGCAAAGGACTGGGGCGTCGACTATGTTGTGCATTTCTGCAAGAACAAGG
>JAGCSS010000234.1 GCA_017964055.1 Lachnospiraceae bacterium | reverse complement strand
GAACGGCCCGAATCCGAGAGCTTGTCATTGGCCGCATTATAGATGATCGATGCGGGCAGTGAGAATCCCAGAGCAGAGATCATCATCAGCATCATATTGTAGCCGTAATGAACGCCGCAACCCGAGAGCTTTGACAGATATGTGGACAAAAAGAGCCCGACATAGTAGTAATTGAGCGGCTGTCCGGAAAGCCACATATCGTTGGGCGGCATATATTCGGATTTGTCCATCGAAACCATGAACGCATAGTCCATGAGTTTCTCCGTTGTGCCGTAAGAATAGGGATTAAAGCCCTTAAGATAGAGCCAGAATACGAAGAGCACGAGAAAGATGCCTTCGACCAGAATGATATGCGCGATATTCTTTGACTCGAAGATATAGACCTTCTTTTTGAAGTTTAAGAAAAACAGCAGTCCGTTTAACACAAGGCAGATGCCGAGCGCTATGATGCAGGAAGTGCGCGTAAACTTTAAGATATGGACCGATGAAAGATACCAGACGAGCCAGCCCGATACCGCTATTCCTATAGTCTTCGCAAACATCCAGCCCTTGTCGGCAAAAGTCTTAAATACCATCGCCGAAAGAGGCATAAATACAACGCCGATCACAAATATCGCAAACCACCACTCGGCAAAGAATTTGAACTCATCGCCGAACAGCTTGTTCGCGAGCGCAAAAGAGGCAATTATGAGCAGCAGCCCAAAGCCTCCCATAAATACATGTTCCGCCTTAAATGAAAAGGAACTTTTTTCGGACGTGTCCATTTGTTTTCTCCCCCACAAACGCCTGAGCGTATATTATTTTGCGTAATAAACCGTTAGTTTATCGATATCGGCGCCCTCTGTGTAGGCAACCTTGAAATTGTTCTCGAATATCGTTTCGTTGAGCTCGTAATCGAGGCTTTCCCTGTTGGCGCGCTCGACCACGATATAATCGATGCCCGCAGTCTCTATGAGCTCCTTCAGTTTTGAAAGGCTCTGACAGCTGTATATCTCGGCCGCGATCATATCCCTCCCTGAAGTATCGTAGCCGCATGACCATGCGAAATACTGCCATGCGTTATACAGCATCGCGCCGCTCAGCAGTACCGAACTGCCGTTGCTCGAATTCGACAGATAATAATTCGGAGTCAGGACGATGTCGTCCTTTGGGCAGTTCTCCTCCATCCAGACGGTCAGCGGCGCGTCCAGATTGTTCACCATCGAATTCTTAGCGTTGCTGCGCTTTGTGATGATATAGGTATCGTATATGCCCGTAGATATCATACAGAGCAGTATAATGCCCGCTATCGCCCGCATCGCGTATTTCTCGTGGGTAAACATATCAACGAGTGCGTCGGCCGCGAAAATATCGAAGAACATGACAGCGAACATGATGTATTTATGATTGACCGCGATATCCGGCGTCATGGATACGGTAAACGCGAATACCATGAGCATCGAAGTCGCAATGATGATGTAGCGTCTTACGCCGTCCGTGAGCGCGAAATAAACGATCAGCAGCGGCAGCAGGAACCCGAGCAGCTTGACCAGGAAATAAATAGACGACGAGGTGGTCCCGTTGTCCGAGAGAAAGCCGTATCTGAACGAGGTTGAAAAAGCGCTGCCGTCCACAAATACCTTTTCCTGTATGATCGCGAGAACACCTGCGATAGCTGCCGTTATCACGAATTCGAGCCTGTGATGCGACATGGCAGCGATAAAGAACAGCACGATGATGGTTGCCAGCAGCACGGCTCCGTTAAAGAAACCCAAGCCGCCGAGCAGCAGACCTGCGCCGACTGCGGGAAGTATCTCCTCGGGAAGCCATCCTTCCGGACAGAGCAGACTGTCGCTGAAATAATTCCTGATCCGTCCGCCTTCTTCCTTCATGCGCTCAAAGCTCTCGTAGAGCCTCGGCAGAAAGATCAGGACTATAGCCAGCATGACGCTGATGCCGAGCGCCAGATGACGCTGATTTATATATACATTAAGGTTCCAAAGACCCCAGCTCTCATTCTGAGTGGAACCTATAAACTCGGTATTGTCGAGCAGTGTCTTGAATATCTTTGTGCCCTTGGGAAGCCCCGCGATGTAATAAAACAGCGAGAATGAGCTCCTGAAGGTCAGCAGTGTGCAGGCTATGATGCCGGCCGCTCTCCTGCCCGTTATCTTGCATGCGAGCACATAGAGCAGCGAGAACATGCTCATGACCGAGAGAAAGCTCGGCAGATTAAAAGCCCAGTCAAGGCGCATTCCGAGAAACTCGAGATTGCCCGCGAGGAACTGGAACATGAAATGGTATTTTACGTCCTCACCGGCGAACAGCGAATACTGTGTCGGGAAATTCTGCCCTATCGAGAAGGATCTGATCATCGACACATGCGGCGTAAAATCGGAGAAAACCGTCAGCCCGACATATAATTGTCCGTGTGATACAAAGAACGATCTGGCGATCAGGAACGCGAACAGTGCTGCGATCGCGGCAAACATGAACTTTTCTTCGGGTGTTACGCCGGAAAAGATGTCGCGCAGAGTGATTATCCTGCCTCTGATGATAATGAACAGGCCGACGCCGATAACGATTATCGCGAAGACCATCGTTATCTCATCCGCAAGAAAAAGCGGAACGTCCGAATGCGAGAACATACATGCCAGGATATAACTGATCCAGTTCATTACGATAATGCCAAACGTAAACGAAACCGGCAGTATCATAAAGCACAGGGACAGATCGAGTCGTTGTCCGTTGTAATCCGTCTCCGTAAAGAACTTCATCTGCGGGAAGAACAGATTAACCGCGACAAACCCGAGCAATATACTTAAGATCAAATAAACAAAGCCTAACATTATTTCCTCACATCATCAGCGGTTATTTTTGTGAGCTCCTCGACAGTCGGGTCACTCAGATCGCTGATTCGGTTTGCCTGATTTATGACGATACGCTCGAACAGATTACGGATGCCTCTTGCGTTGCCGAAATCCGCCCGTTCGGTCTCGTTCATATTCTCGATGATGCCGTAGCACTTGCTGATGGCGGCATCGTCGATCTTAAAGCCCGCGTTTACAGCCATCGAGCGCAGTATTTCGATCAGTTCCTCGTTGCTGTAATCGTTGAAGGTGATGAACTTGTTGAATCTGGAGGTGAGTCCCGTATTGGCCTTCAGGAAGGTCTGCATCTCATCGGTATAACCCGCGACTATGACCACGAGATCGTCCCTGTGGTCCTCCATGAGTTTTACCAGAGTCTCGAGCGCCTCATCTCCGAAATCGTTGCTGAACTGGTTAACCAGAGCATAGGCCTCATCGATGAACAGTACGCCTCCGAGAGCCTTATTTACGACATCACGCACCTTTATCGCGGTCTGTCCGACATAGCCGGCCACGAGACCCGAGCGGTCCGTTTCGACCAGAGTTCCCTTTGAGAGGATGCCGAGCTCCCTGTATATACCTGCTATAAGACGCGCAACCGTGGTCTTGCCAGTTCCGGGATTGCCCGTAAATACCATGTGGTAGCTCATGTCCATGAGCGGCAGCCCGTGCTTTTTCCTGAGCGCGCGGACCTTGATCAGGTTGATCAGGGATCTGACCTCAGCCTTAACAGCATCGAGTCCGACCAGATCGTCGAGCTCCTTTAAGAGCCTGTCGAGATCGGAAGCGTCGCGCAGACTGTTGACAGGCTGCTCTTCCGGCTCGGTATTGACTATTTTCTTGATGGCGACCGCCTCGCGTGAAGGAGCTTCGGGCTTCAGATTGACCTTCGACGGTATGATCGGCGTACCCTCGATCGCGCTGATCTCGCAGTATTTCTCAAAGCTGTCGCCGGCCTTTTTAAGGTTTGCGGCGCTGTCGGCCAGAGCCTCACTGCAGAGCTTCTTGAAGATATAACGCTCGTTTACGACCGCGCCGTAATTCGATTCGGTGCCGAAGAAAGCCTCGACGCTGGTGTAATAATCGCGGATGAATGCCGCAACGAGATTGGTCTTGTTGGTATCGGCAAAAGCCATCGCAAGCTGGATGTTGAGCAGCGCGTCGAAAAACAGCGACTGCATGCCGGTCTTCATCTTGAGATCGCGAAGTCCGCACAGCTGCAGCAGTATGGGCGGCGACGAGAATATCTTATCGGTCTCGTCGAGCACGCGCTGCTCCATGGGCTCGTTCGGATCGATGTCGAACATATTGATGTCAGGAAGCTCGGAAATAAAGCGCTTTTCGTCGCGGTCAAGCTTATGGCAGTACAGTGCGAGCTTGACAAGAACGGTCTGCACATACACATCAAGGAACGCGTAAATAGACTGCTTGAGAACAGCTTTTACGCCGTCCCAGTAGCCTTCTACCTCGAGCGTCTGACAATACTTGCGTAATACCTCATAATTGTCGTGTGCTATATTATCCAGTTGTTTGTTTGTGTACGACTGAAACATAACAACTCCTCTCTTGTCATCGAGCCGGCATATTCGGTCGCGGCCTTTAAAACATCTGCATCCGAATAGATATCGGCTATCTTGAAGACGAGCTCTCCGCTCTGTCTGGTCCCGAAGAAATCTCCGGGTCCGCGCAGCCTCAGGTCATTTTCCGCCACCTGCATGCCGTCGCGGTATTTAACAAGGATATCGAGTCGTTCATCGATCTCCTTTGAATCGGAACCTTTGATAAAAATACAGTAAGACGGCGCGCCTCCTCTGCCCACGCGGCCGCGCAGCTGATGGAGCTGTGCGAGGCCGAAGCGCTCGGCGTTCTCGACCATCATAACGGTCGCGTTCGGCACGTTAACACCTACTTCTACAACTGTAGTCGAAACCAGAACATCGATCTTTCCGCTCGAAAAATCGTTCATTATCACGTTTTTCTCGGCTGCTTTCATCTTACCGTGCAGGAACTCGACAGTAATGCTGTCATCGCCCAACGCCGCTCTCATCGAATCGGTGTAATCGATAACGTTCTCCGCTTCGGTCATCTCGCTCTCTTCGACCATCGGACAGATAACGTAAGCCTGATGACCTTCTGCAATCTGCTTTTTGATGAAATTATATGCTGTCGGACGGTATCCTGTACCAACGACACAGTTTTTGATCGGCAGTCTGTCGGCAGGCATCTCATCTATGATCGACAGGTCGAGATCTCCGTACAGGATGATCGCTAGCGACCTCGGTATGGGCGTGGCGCTCATCGCGAGAATATGAGGAT
The DNA here is from genome assembly GCA_017964055.1 of Lachnospiraceae bacterium. Taxonomy (GTDB): domain Bacteria; phylum Bacillota; class Clostridia; order Lachnospirales; family Lachnospiraceae; genus RUG11977. The sequence goes on along the minus strand of JAGCSS010000234.1, from coordinate 4,428 downwards.
GGTCGCCTTTTTCGCGGATAGCCTCACGCTGGTGTACACCGAAGCGGTGCTGTTCGTCTATAACGGCCAATGCCAGTTTATCGTACTCAACACTGTCCTGTATCAGGGCATGTGTGCCAACGATCACATCGCATTCATGGGCTTTGATGCTTTCATGCGCTTTGCGCTTCTGGGCCGCGGTAAGCGCTCCCGTGAGCAGCTCGACCCTGACATCAAACGGCGCGAGCATCCGGGTAAAGTCCTCATAATGCTGTTTGGCCAGAACATCTGTCGGCGCCATGATGCAGGCCTGGTAGCCCTGTTTCACACATGCCAGTATCGCCAGTATCGCAACAACCGTTTTTCCCGAGCCGACATCGCCCTGTATCATGCGCGACATCAGCGTATCCGATGCCAGGTCACGGCAGATCTCGCCATAAACCTTTTCCTGCGCACCGGTGAGCTTATACGGCAGTGACGCTTTAAGTCTCTCGCATGCGGAGAAATCTGTTATCCTGTAATTATTTATTTCTATCTTCCGGTTTTCCTTCATCGTGCGCACGAGCGCGGAAAAACGGACGAATTCATCAAAAGCCAGCCTCTTATGAGCATCGATACAGTTCTCTTTGCTCAGAGGAAAATGGATATTCTGCAGAGCCTCTTTGTATCTGATGAGGCCGTACTGCTTTCTGACCGCTGCGCTCAGCGCGTCCTCGTCAGCCCCGACCAGAGTCAGAGCCTCTTTCATGAGTTTCAGCAGCAGATTGTTGGTGACGCCCTTGGTCAGAGGGTATACCGGCTGCAGCTCAGAAAGCTTGCGAATGTATGCCTCGCGCGAATAGATCGCGGGCTGAGACATCACGAGCTCGCCTCTCTTACGAATGATCCTGCCGCGGAATATGAATCGCATGCCGACCTTCAGCTGACTCGCTATAAACGGAGCATTGTACCAGACAAGCTTAATATTGCCTGTCGGGTCAGACGCATTCATCGAAACAATGAGATACCTCGGAGTCCTGAGCACCGCAGGTCTCATCGGAACTATGCTCTCGATGGCGGCGACGCTGCCCTCTCGCAGTTCGGCTATATTCTCCGGCAGACAGAAAATATCGTATGCCCTCGGATAGTATTCGAGCAGATCGCGTACGGAAAATATGCCGAGTTTGGAAAGCAGTGACGCGTTTTTGTCGCCTACGCCCTTTAATTCCTTAACGCTGATCTCTGCCGTCATATCCGAAACTCCGTTTCCAAAAGCTCATAAGAATCCATACTAAGATTATATTTTAGTATATTCTGACATGAAATTCAAGTTTTTAGCCCTAAATGGCAGACAAGGGGACGTTTCTTCTGTTTATCTAAAGACAGAAGAAACGTCCCCTTGTCAGGAAAGTTATTCAAGAGATCCTATGTATATCGGGAAATTATCTTCCGCATGAGCCACGGCCTCTTCAAGCGTCATGCCATAGAAATGACCGGCACTGAAGCAGCGTCCGGATTTCTTATCATCCACAAAGGCGCCTACCACAACGCCCGGCAATGAACTCTCCGGAGCATTCGGAGCATGAGGACCTCCCAGATCCGTCCTGCACCAGCCGGGATCGGTGATATTTATCATCACATTGGTTCCGTCATATACGGACGCAAGGTCCATGGTAACCTTATCGAGCGCCGCTTTGCTTGCAGAATAGCCTGCCTGCTGGGGATCGCGCCTGATACCGCTCGTAGTGTTTACGATACGTCCGAAATCGCGCTCGACCATACCGGGCAAAAAATGATATGTGATCATCATCGGAGCGATAGTGTTTATCCTGAAGCTCTGTTCATAATCGGATACATGAGTTTTGAGGAACTCGTTCCTGTACGCGATCTGTACACCTGCATTGTTAAGGACGATATCAACATTTACGCCCAAAGCGTCGATCTTCGCGAGCATCTTATCAACTGCGTCAAGGTCAGAAAGCTCACATCCGAAAGCATACGCCTGCACACCCTCTGCTTTTACCAGATCCATAACTTTTTCGAGATGTTCCTCAGTCCTGCCCTGAAGAATAAGATTACACCCCTTTTTCGCCATAAACAGAGCCGCGCCGAAGCCGATGCCTCTGCTGGCTCCGGTGATAAACGCCCATCTGCCTTTTACATCAACCATATTTTTACCTCCGATCTTTTTTATTGGAAAGATTATAACACAGCCGGAAATGTATTATCATATACATTCAAAGTGTTATCTTGTATCACGCATATAATACGATATTTGTTTTTTGCCGCAAACATGATATTATTATTCTCGATAAGCCGAGAGGGATCCGGGCAATACACTGTTCTCCGGTCCGCTGCTTTCGGCAATGAAAAGCGAGGATCTGAAATGACTGTTCTTTTATACGACCGCGATGCATACATGACTGATTTCATTGCATCGGTTTTTTCATGTGAACCCATAAAATACAGCGGCAAAGACGCTTTCGACATAGTGCTCGACGAGACCGCATTCTTCCCCGAGCAGGGCGGACAGGACTCCGACAGCGGAACGATCACACCGCTCAGTTCATGTGATGACAACACCTCCGCAGATCCCGGGCAGGCAGTAAATGTACTGCATGTATCGATCAAAGCCGGGATCATCCATCACATCTGTGATAAGCCGATCTCTGAAGGAACACGGGTAAAAGGCGATATCTGCTGGGAACAGCGTTTTGACCGCATGCAGCAGCATTCGGGTGAACATCTGGTGTCAGGCACCGTGCACAGGTTTTTCGGTGCGGACAATGTCGGATTTCACCTGAGTGCCCGTGAAGTGACGCTTGATTTCAATACCACCTTTGAGGAAAAGGATATCGCATTTATCGAGGATACCGTTAACCGCGCGATCTATGAGAATTTTGAGACGCATATCTTCTTCCCGTCCGACGAAGAGCTCAAAACTCTCGATTATCGCAGCAAAAAGGAGCTCACCGGACAGGTTCGTATCGTAGAGTATCCCGGTTACGATATGTGCGCCTGCTGTGCTCCTCATGTGAAAAGGACCGGCGAGATCGGCTCGATAAGGATCGTCGCAGCCGAGCATTTTAAAGGCGGCACCAGGATGTGGATCGAGTGCGGAAAACGTTCTCTTATCTCTGCCCGCACACAACTCAGTGACGCCCGTGCGATCTCACGGATCACCTCCGCTAAGATATCCGAGATCGTACCCGCCGTGGAGAAAATCTCCGATGCCCTCAAAGATGCCCGCTTTAAGCTCGTCAAGTTCGAACGCGACAGCATCCTGGCACTGGCCGATGAGATCAGGGCCGAGCAGAATCCCATTCTCTGGATCGATGCCTGCGATCAGGATAATCTCCGCCTCGGAGTAAACACTCTCGTTTCAGGCACCGACGGCTACTGCTCCGCTTTCTGCGGCAATGATAATGACGGATACCGGTTCATCATCGCTTCGTCGTCAAAGGACTGCAGAGAACTGGCAAACAAGATGAAGACCCGGTTCGAGATCCGCGGCGGCGGTTCTCCCGATATGGTACAGGGCACGATCAAAGCCACACGCGGCGATATAGCCGTTTTCTATACCGAAGTCGGGATAGATTAAATAAACCTAAAGAAGGGATGAAAGATAATGGAATATAAAATAGTTCTGGCCTCGGGCTCGCCCCGTCGCCGTGAGATCATGGATCTGGTAGGCGCAGAATACATCGTAATACCCTCCGACAAAGAGGAAGACATGTCCGGCCATGAGCCCGCACGACTCGTCGAGAAGCTCTCAAAGATGAAGGCTGAGGATGTGGCATCAAAGATCAAGGGCCGCATAGATATCGGCAGCCTATCAAAGGATTATCTGAACTCCGTCGTGATCGGCTGCGACACCGTAGTTGCCTATGAAGGCAAGATACTCGGAAAACCTCATGACGAGCAGCAGGCTTTTGATATGATCCGCGACTTTGCCGGCAGATCGCATCATGTTTTCACAGGAGTATGTCTCATCGTTATCGAGGACGGCCGTATCGCACAGACTGTCAACTACTCTGTCTCCACTGCAGTCAATGTCTCCCCGATGACCGATGATGAGATACATGCATATGTCGCCACCGGCGAAACCCTCGACAAAGCAGGCGCTTACGCGATCCAGGGCCGTTTCTGCCCCTATATCGAATCTATCGAGGGTGACTATTACAATATTGTAGGTTACCCTGTATCGTCGATATACAGGGAGCTGAAAAAGCTGGGGATCGACCTGTTCTGACGTTTTAACTTTTCTAAACACTGACAAACTTACAGAGTTCCATACCAAAGAGGCGGAAGTATGTCCGCCTCTTTTTGATATTATTAGTAGTTTAGAATAATAACGATTGAATTATCGTCCCGAGCCTTATCCTTGGACTGCTTTTACGAATTCCTCGATCTTCGCATCGTTGTCTTTGCTGTCCTGATGCTTCTTATCCAGCAGAGAAACCGTGTGTT